>NZ_RZST01000319.1:0-6785 GCF_003997575.1 Mesorhizobium sp. M1A.F.Ca.IN.022.07.1.1 | reverse complement strand
CTCGATGTTCCGCTCGGCCACATCAACGCTGCCTATGTGCGCAGCCATTTCGACGCGATGGAAGTCGGCATCAGCGACGGCCCGCGTCCCGACGAGATCTTGTTCTGCCTCGCCATGACCTGCGGCCCGCGCGTCCACAACCGCATGGGCGGCCTTGCGGCCGAAGACATCAAGGCTTGGGACGGCTTGAGATGAGCGGCGAGGACAATCTGCTGCGGCTGGTCGAGGCCGAAGAGCTGGACGAGAACAACTACCATCTGCAGGACCAGGTCGGCTTCATCCTGCGCAAGGCGCATCAGCGCCATGTGGCGATCTTCGCCTCCCACATTAGCGATCTGACGCCGCCGCAATTCGCCGCTCTCGCCAAGCTCTACGACATCGGCGAGACCTCGCAGAACCAGCTCGGCACGCTGATCGCCATGGATGCCGCGACCGTAAAGGGCGTCATCGACCGGCTGAAGGCGCGCGGGCTGGTCGAGCTTTCCAAGCACGAGGTGGACAAGAGGCGGCTGCTGGTCAATCTGACGGCTGAAGGCCGCGAGGCGATCGAGCGGCTGATCCCGCTTGCGCGCACCATCACCGAGGAAACGCTGGCGCCGCTCACGGCCAAGGAGGCCGCGACCTTCTTGCGGCTGCTGGCGAAGCTGGCCTGATCAAACCTCCGGATCGACCCCGAACATCTCCTTGACCTGCTTAGGCGTATAATAGCCGAGCCGGACATCCTCGGCGATCTGTTTCGGATCACGCTCGCGCGGATCGCCATAGCCGCCGCCGCCGGGCGTGCCGACACGCACGCGGTCGCCGGCCTTGAGCGCGATATCCTGCTCTTTCGACAGATGCGGCGGCACATGCGCTTCGCCGCCCCGGAACACGGTCACGCTGTTCGGCGCGCCGTCCCTGCCGCCAAGCGCGCCCTGCGGCCCGAAACGGCCATGGTCCATGACGAAGGACGCGCGGGCTTCACCGCGCAATATCTCGACCTCGTAGGCGAGCCCGAAGCCGCCGCGATGTTTGCCGGCGCCCCCGGAGCCTTCGCGCAGCGCGTAATGGCGGTAGAGCACCGGGAACGCCTGCTCCATGATTTCGACCGGCGGCGATTTCGAAATGCCGATGGTCGAGCATCCATTGCTCAAGCCGTCATGACCCGCATTGCCGCCATAGCCGCCGCCCGAAATCTGGTACATGACATAGTCGCGGCCGCGCGTCGGGTCGTTGCCGCCGAGCGCGAAATTGCCGCTGGAACCGGCGGGCGCTGCCGTGACCTTCTCCGGCAAGGCTTGCACCATCGCCGCGAACACGGCCTCGGCGATGCGCTGCGAAACCTCCGCCGCGCAACCCGAGACCGGCCGCGGATATTTGGCGTCGAGGAAGGTACCTTCCGGCCGCTTGACATTGAGCGGCTCGAACGCGCCGGCGCTGATCGGCACTTCGGGGAAGATATGGCGCATGGCGAGGTAGACTGATGACAGCGTCGTCGCCAGCACGCTGTTCATCGGGCCTGCGCAGGGCTTTGACGAGCCGGCGAAATCGAAGGTCAGGCTGTCGCCCTTCTTCTCGACGGCGAGATTGATGGTCAGCGGCTCGTTCACCACGCCGTCGGAATCGACAAAAGCCTGCGAGCGGTAGACGCCGTCCGGGATAACGGCGATCGAGGCGCGCATCTGTTCGGCGGCGCGGCGGCGCAATTCGGCGATCGCCTCGACGACGGTTTCGTCGCCGTAACGATCCAGGATTTCATTGAGCCTGTCCTGGCCGATCAGCAGCGCCGCAGCCTGGGCGCGGATGTCGCCGATGCGCTGGTCGGCGACGCGAATGTTGGAGCAGATGATAGCGTAGATCTCGGGATCGAGCACGCCCCTCTTGAACAGCTTCACCGGTGGCAGCCGCAGACCTTCCTGCTCGACGGCGGTGGCCGAGGCCGAGAAGCCGCCAGGCACCGCGCCGCCGATATCCGGCCAATGGCCGGTGTTGGACAGCCAGCAGAAGATTTTGCCGTCGCGGTAGACCGGCATGACGAAGCGCACGTCCATCAGATGCGTGCCGCCGAGATAGGGGTCGTTGACGATGTAGATGTCGCCGGGCTCGGGGGCCAGGCAGCGCCCGTCGGCGATCATCTCGATCACCGTCTTGGTCGAATACTGCATGACGCCGACGAATACCGGCAGGCCCTGGCTGCCTTGCGCGATGAGCGAGCCGTCGGCGGCGGAATAGATGCCGTCGGAGCGGTCATTGGCCTCGGCGATCACCGGCGAGAAAGCGGCGCGGGAAAACGTCAAATCCATCTCGTCGCAAACTTGCTGCAAGGCGGCCTGCAGCACCGAAAGCGTGATCGTGTCGAGCTTTGCCATGTTAGGCCTCGCCGATGTCGATGATAATGTTGCCGTCGTCGTCCGAACGCGCATGATCGCCGGGCTCAAGCACGGTGGTGGCGTCCATCTGCTCGAGGATCGCCGGCCCCTCGATTGTTGCGTCGAGCGGCAGCCTCTCGCGCGCATAGACCGGCGTGTCGTGCCAGCGCCCGCTGTACCAGACCGGCCGGATCTCGCGCCGCGCCTCCTCGAGCGTCGCCGCGCGTCCTGCCGGGTCGATCAGCTGAGACAGGTCGATCTGCGGCCGCACACCCGTCACCGAGGTGTTGAGGTTGACGAGATTGGCGCGGATCTCCGGCAGTTCGACCTTGAAACGCGCGAAATAGGCTTTTTCGAACAGCTGCTGCAGCGTCGCCCGTGAAACCGAGGATGACGGCAGCGGCACGTTGATGATGTGCGTCTGGCCGACGAATTGCATGTCGGCGGAGTGGGTGACGCGGATTGCATCGGGCTTCACTGCTTCCTTGCCGATCAGCGACTCGCCTTCGTTTCGGTGCCGTTCCAACAACTCGCGAAGCTTTGCTTCGTCGAGGCTCGCTACCGGCTGGTTGACCGTATTGACGAAGTCGTGCCTGAGGTCGGCGACGACGCAGCCGAGCGCGTTGGTGATACCCGGGCGTGCCGGCACCACCACTTTCGGCAGGCCGAGTTCGCGGGCCAGCGCCGTCGCGTGCAGCGGCCCGGCGCCGCCGAAGGCGAACAGCGCGAAATCGCGCGGGTCGTGGCCGCGCGACACCGAAACCATGCGGATGGCGCCCGCCATCTTCATGTTGCCGAGCCTCAAGATGGCACCGGCCGCCTCGACGCCGGAAAGGCCCGTGTGCCTGCCGATTCTGTCCTCGAAGATTGCGGTGACGCGCTCGACAGTGACCGGATTGTCGACCGCAAGCAGCTTCTTCGGCGCCAGCCGCCCGAGCACCAGATTGGCATCCGTGATGGTGGGTTCCGTGCCGCCGCGCCCGTAGCAGATCGGGCCGGGATTGGCACCGGCGCTGTCCGGGCCGATCTGGATCAGGCCGGCGGCGTCGACGCGCGCGATCGATCCGCCGCCGGCGCCGACAGTGTGCACCGCCACCATCGGCACATGGATCGGCATCGCATATTCGATCTCGATCTCGTTCGAGACCGCGGGCTCGGCATTGCGGATCAGCGCCACGTCGGTCGAGGTGCCGCCCATATCGTAGGTCACCAGGTTGGCGAAGCCGGCGCGCTTTCCCGTGTAAGCGGCGGCGATGACGCCGGAAGCCGGACCGGACATGACGGTCTTTGCCGATTCCTGCGTGACGAAGCGGGCCGAGATCATGCCGCCATTGCCGTTCATGATCAGGAAGTCGCGCGCATAGCCTTTCGCCGCGAGCTCCTTGCGCAGCCGTTCGACATAGCGCTCCAGGATCGGCTGCACCGAGGCGTTGACCGCCGCCGTCACGCCGCGTTCGAATTCGCGCGCCTCCGAAAGCAGCGCATGGCCGGTCGTGATGTGGCCGTTCGGCCAGAGCTCCGCCGCGATCTCGGCCGCGCGCCGCTCGTGCGAGGGGTTGGCGTAGGAATGCAGGAAATGGATGACGAGCGACTCGCAGCCGGCGTCGAGCAGCTTTTTCACGGCTTCGCGCATTTCGGCCGCGTCGAGCGGCAGGCGAACCGCGCCGGACGCCTCGACGCGCTCCGAAACTTCAAGCCGCAGATCGCGCGGAATGACCGGCACGAAGGTGCCCGTCATGCCATAGGCTTGCGGCCGCGTGCGCCGTCCAAGCTCGATCACGTCGCGGAAGCCGCGCGTCGTGATCATGCCGGTCCTGGCCAGCCGGCGCTCCAGCACGGCGTTTGTGGTGGTCGTCGTGCCGTGCACGATGAGGTCGATGCCCTCGACCGGCTTTCCGGTCGCGCCAAGTGCGGCGACCACGCCAAAGGCCTGATTTTCTACCGTCGTCGGGGTCTTGGCGATGTGCACCTTGCCGCCGGCCTTGCCGTCGATCAGGAGCAGATCGGTGAAGGTTCCCCCGACATCGATGCCGGCAACCACGCTTCCCGCCGACGCCGAAAATTTCTCATTCATTGCCGAAACCCGAAATGCCAGGACTACGGATATGCCTCGGTTTGGAAAGCCGTTTTACGCTGCCATCTTGACCTGAAGATCATTTGTATACTAATAAATTCCGGACACAAGAGCTTACCGCTTGGCAGTGTGCAGAGAGCACGTCGGAACCTGACCGTTCGGGCGCGCACGAGAAAGTTTGGCGCCAGCGCCTCGCGTCCGCGCCGGAAAGTTGGGTTTGATGAACACGACATCCGCGTTGAACCTCGCCGGCGCAAAGCCGCTGCAGTTCCCGATCCCGGCCAATGTCTATGCCGAGACCGTGGTGTCGGTGAAGCACTACACCGACCGCCTGTTCTCGTTTCGCATCACCCGCCCACAGTCGCTGCGCTTCCGCTCCGGCGAGTTCGTCATGATCGGGCTGCCCAATGCCGAGAAGCCGATCTTCCGCGCCTATTCCGTTGCCAGCCCCGCCTGGGACGACGAGCTCGAATTCTTCTCGATCAAGGTCCCGGACGGTCCTCTGACCTCCGAGTTGCAGAAGATTGAGGTCGGCGACACCGTCATCATGCGCCAGAAGTCGACCGGCACGCTGGTGCTCGACGCGCTGACGCCTGCAAAGCGCGTGTTCATGATCTCGACCGGCACCGGCATCGCGCCTTTCGCCAGCCTGCTGCGCGACCCCGACACCTATGAGAAGTTCGATCAGGTGATCCTCACCCACACCTGCCGCGACAACGCCGAGCTCACCTACGGCCAGGAACTGGTGGCTGCGCTCGAGACCGATCCGCTGATCGGCGAGCTGACCGGCGGGCGTGTCACGCTCTACAATTCGACGACCCGCGAGGAGTCGGCGCGCATGGGCCGGATCACGGCTCTGATCGGCTCGGGCAAGTTTTACTCCGACCTCGGCATCGACAAACTCAATCCGGAGACCGATCGCATCATGATCTGCGGCTCGATGCACATGCTGAAGGACGTCAAGGAGCTCGCCGAAAGCCTCGGCTTCCAGGAGGGCTCGCTCAGCCATCCCGCCAGCTTCGTCGTCGAGCGCGCCTTCGTCGGCTGAGGCATCTCCCAGTGTTTTGACCATGCGGTCAAAAACCTACTGCTTTTGCCGCCTTTTTTCCGCTATGAGCCACTGAAGGACTCGTGAAGGACAACTTCGCGGGCTATCTTCAGTGCACGTCGCTGAATGAAAGGGCAGGAGATGAGCAGCACCATCCGCGAGGCCGGCGCAGGCGCGTCCAAGATCATGCCGCTGCCGGCGCGTGCCGCCGCCAACACGCCGATGCCGCTGGAGCACGGCATTGCCCGCAATCCTGGCATGAAGCTGGACCTCGGCTTCCTCGAATCCGTGCGCAGCGTCAACCGCTCGGCGCTGGAGCGCCGCGTCGCGACCCTCACCAAGCGGCGCTCGATCAAGGCCGACAACCAGGCCGCCTGGCTGCTGCGCGCGATCGCCTGCATGGACCTGACCACGCTGAATTCCAACGACACCGACGAGCGTGTGCGCCGGCTCTGCGCCAAAGCGATCAATCCGCTGCGCCGGGACATCGTCGAGGGCCTCGGCATCGCCGACGAATCGATCCGCCCCGCGGCGGTTTGTGTTTACCATCCCTTCGTGGCCACGGCCGTGGATGCGGTGCGTGGCACAGGCATCCATGTCGCGGCCGTCTCCACAGCGTTCCCGCACGGCCTTGCGCCGCTCTCGACCCGCCTGCAGGAGATCGAGGCCTCGGTGAAGGACGGGGCCGACGAGATCGACGTCGTCATCCCGCGCGGGCTGGTTTACGGCGCCAAATGGCGCGAACTGTTCAACGAGATCGTCGCCATGCGCGCCGCCTGCGGCGAAGCCCATCTCAAGGTCATCCTAGGCACGGGCGATCTCGCCACCCTGCGCAACGTCATGCTGGCTTCGATGGTGGCGATGATGGCGGGCGCCGATTTCATAAAAACCTCGACCGGCAAGGAAAGCGTCAACGCCACGCTTCCCGTCGGGCTTGCGATGGTTCGCGCCATCCGCGCCTATTTCGAGGAGACCGGCTATCTGATCGGCTTCAAGCCGGCGGGCGGCATTTCCACCGCGAAGGTCTCGCTCGACTGGCTGGTGCTGATGAAGGAAGAGCTTGGCCGGCCCTGGCTCGAGCCGCAGCTGTTCCGCTTCGGCGCCTCCAGCCTGCTCACCGACATCGAGCGCCAGCTCGAACATCATTTGACCGGCCACTATTCGGCCAACCATCGCCACGCGATGGCGTGAGCCACCCCCCTCCCCCTTGCGGGGAGGGTCGCCGCGAAGCGGCGGGGTGGGGGTCGAAAAACAAATCTGCCTGATCCATGCACCAAACCATTAGCCATTTACCCCCACCCCGCCGCTTCGCGGC
>NZ_RZST01000318.1:0-6814 GCF_003997575.1 Mesorhizobium sp. M1A.F.Ca.IN.022.07.1.1 | reverse complement strand
ATCTCAGCCAGATCGGCTATGTGGCGGCGGCGGTCGGGCTCTTTGCCGGCACGATCTTCCTCGGCGAGCATTATCAGCTGCTGACCTGGCTGGGCGCGGCCATCATCACCGCCGGCGTGCTCATCACCACCAAGGCGCAGAGCCAGCCAAGCCCGAAGCTGCAAAGCCAGGCGGCGTAAACGCTTCGTTGGCCCTCAGACCGAGGCTTTTTCGGCCAGCACCATGTAGTTGACGTCCATGTCCCTGGATTTCTGCCAGCGGTCGGCCAAGGGATGATAGATCACGCCGGTCCGGTCGACGATGGTCAGCCCCGCCGCGCCAAGCGCCTTTGCCAACTCCTCCGGCCGCACCAGCTTGCCGAACTGATGCGTGCCGCGCGGCAGCCAGCGCAGAACATATTCGGCGCCGATGATGGCAAGACCAAGCGCCTTCAGCGTGCGGTTGATGGTGGCGACGAACATGATGCCGCCGGGCCGGACCATCTCACTGCATTTGGCGACGAAGAGATCGACATCGGCGACATGCTCGACCACCTCCATGTTGAGGATGACGTCGAATGTCTCGCCGGCGTCGGCCAGCGCCTCGGCCGTGGTGGCGCGATAGTCGACATTTACGCCGGCTTCGGCCGCGTGCAGCTTAGCGACCTCGATGTTGGTGGCCGAGGCGTCGGCACCGACCACTTCCGCGCCAAGCCGCGCCATCGGTTCGCATAAGAGCCCGCCGCCGCAGCCGATGTCGAGGAAGCGCAGTCCCTCGAATGGCCTTGCCGCGCGCGGATCGCGGCCGAAGCGCGCCGCCACCTGGTCGCGGATATAGGCAAGCCGCACAGGGTTGAACTTGTGCAGCGGCCGGAACTTGCCGTTCGGGTTCCACCATTCGGCGGCAAGGGCGGAGAAGCGTTCGACTTCTCCGGCATCTATGGTCGATCGGCGGGGCTCAGGCATGGGGCGGGTCTCCTCGAACGCCAGCAAGTCGGGGAACGCTAGGAAGTCGGGTCCCCGGCAGCGAAAGTCAAGGCAGGTTTTTTCCGTTGCCGCCAACCAGCCGCAGCGGGACGAGGGACAGTCGAGCCTAGGCCGACAGCGCGACCGCGGCATGACTCATGGCGACGCTGGCCGGCTCGATCGCCCGCATGGCCTCGCAATCGCCGATCTCGGCCATGATGCGCTGTGCCGCCGCCTGGGCCTGCTCGAGGCTCTGCCAGCGCACGACGTCGACCCAGCTCCCGTCGTCTCGCTCGCCAAGATGGCGGCTGAGAAAACCGGGCTGGCGCACCAGCCAGTCGGTGACGAAGCCATTTTGGGCAACAAAACCAGCCGCAGTATCCGGCTTGAGGCGGAAGGTCACGATCTCCAGCGTCTCGGTCATGAATTCCTCCATCCGATTTTCCAAGTTTATCGCATTGCGCGACAGG
Organism: Mesorhizobium sp. M1A.F.Ca.IN.022.07.1.1; assembly: GCF_003997575.1. Taxonomy (NCBI): domain Bacteria; kingdom Pseudomonadati; phylum Pseudomonadota; class Alphaproteobacteria; order Hyphomicrobiales; family Phyllobacteriaceae; genus Mesorhizobium; species Mesorhizobium sp. M1A.F.Ca.IN.022.07.1.1. The sequence continues at coordinate 5,400 of NZ_RZST01000318.1, read as the reverse complement.
AATCCGCCAGGAGGCTTCAAAAATCGGGCCAAGGCCGCTTCTCCTGCGCCCTCGCTTGCGAAGCCTTGCTGTTTTAGCTAAGGAGGCCGCGCATTTCCGCGGCTCGGCTGGTCCGGGCGCATTTTCCATTTTCCGGCCCCAAGCCGGCTTCAGTCAAAGGCATCTCGCTTCCATGGCGCGCATCGTGATGAAATTCGGCGGAACTTCGGTCGCCGACATCGCCCGCATCCGCAATGTGGCGCGCCATGTCAAACGCGAGGTCGATGCCGGCCATGAGGTCGCCGTGGTGGTTTCGGCCATGGCCGGCAAGACCAACGAGCTGGTCGGCTGGACGCGCGAGGCCTCGCCCATGCACGACGCGCGCGAATATGACGCCGTTGTCGCCTCCGGTGAGCAGGTCACGGCCGGCCTGTTGGCGATAACCCTGCAGAACATGGGTGTCCATGCCCGTTCCTGGCAGGGCTGGCAGATCCCGATCAAGACCGACAACGCCCATGGCGCCGCGCGCATCCTCGACATCGACGGCGCGTTCCTGATCAAGCGCTTCGGCGAGAGCCAGGTGGCGGTCATCGCCGGTTTCCAGGGCATCGGCCCGGACAACCGCATCTCGACCCTCGGCCGCGGCGGCTCCGACACCAGCGCCGTGGCGATCGCGGCCGCGGTCAAGGCCGACCGTTGCGACATCTACACCGATGTCGACGGCGTCTACACGACTGATCCGCGCATCGAGCCGAAAGCCCGGCGGTTGGCCAAGATTTCGTTCGAGGAAATGCTCGAAATGGCCTCGCTCGGCGCCAAGGTGCTGCAGGTACGGTCGGTGGAGCTTGCCATGGTGCACAGGGTGCGTACCTTTGTGCGGTCGTCCTTCGACGATCCCGACGCGCCCGGAATGGGGGATTTGCTCAATCCGCCCGGAACGCTTATTTGCGACGAGGAAGAGATCGTGGAACAGCAGGTCGTCACCGGAATTGCCTATGCCAAGGACGAAGCGCAGATCTCGCTGCGCCGCGTCGGCGACCGCCCAGGCGTCGCCGCCGGCATCTTCGGCCCGCTGGCCGAGGCCAACATCAATGTCGATATGATCGTCCAGAACATCTCCGAGGACGGCAAATTCACCGACATGACCTTCACGGTACCGTCGGGCGACATCGACAAGGCGCTGGCAGTGCTCGAGCGGCTGAAGGCCGATGTCGGCTACGACGTCGTGCAGTCGGAAGCCGGCATGTCGAAGGTCTCGGTCATCGGTATCGGCATGCGAAGCCATGCCGGCGTCGCGGCCACCGCCTTCAAGGCGCTGGCCGATAAAGCGATCAATATCCGGGCGATCACCACCTCCGAGATCAAAATCTCGATACTGATCGACGGTCCCTATACGGAACTTGCAGTTCGTACTTTGCATTCCGTCTACGGGCTCGATAAGCAATAGCAAGAACTGAGTCCGTTATTGCGTGAGCGCCGGCCGTGGCGGAAGCTACGGCGGGCAACGTGCCCATTGGAGAAGAAGCCGCGATGCGTGACATGGCCGGTGGCCCGCGCGTTCTGCTGAGACGGCTCCGCGAGCTCATGCAGGAGCCGCTGGAGCCGCAGGAGCGGCTCGACCGTATCGTGCGCGACATCGCCTCCAACATGGTCGCCGAGGTGTGCTCGCTCTATGTGCTGCGCGCCGATTCGGTGCTGGAGCTCTACGCCACCGAAGGTCTGAACCCCACCGCCGTCCATTTGGCGCAGTTGAGGCTCGGGCAAGGCCTGGTCGGCACCATCGCCGCCAGCGCGCGGCCGCTCAATCTCTCCAACGCGCAGGAGCATCCGGCCTTCGCCTACCTGCCGGAGACGGGCGAAGAGATCTACAATTCCTTCCTCGGCGTGCCGGTGCTGCGGGCAGGGCGCACACTGGGCGTCCTGGTGGTGCAGAACAAGACCATGCGCCACTATCGCGACGACGAGGTCGAGGCGCTGGAAACGACGGCGATGGTGATCGCCGAGATGGTCGCCACCGGCGATCTTGCCCGTCTCACCCGGCCGGGCCTCGAACTTGACCTGCGCCGTCCGGCAAGCTTCACCGGTCTTGCCTTCAACGAAGGCGTCGGGCTTGGCCATGTCGTGCTGCACGAGCCGCGCATCGTCGTCACCAATCTGTTCAACGAGGACAGCGAGGAGGAGGTGCGTCGCCTCGACCGCTCGCTCGGCTCGCTGAGGCTGTCGATCGACGACATGCTCGAGCGCCGGGACGTCGCTTTCGAGGGTGAGCATCGAGAGGTGCTCGAGGCGTATCGCATGTTCGCCAACGACCGCGGCTGGGTACGCCGGCTGGAAGAGGCGATCCGCAACGGCCTGACTGCGGAAGCGGCCGTCGAGAAGGTGCAGAGCGACATGCGCGCACGCATGCTGCACATGACGGACCCCTATCTGCGCGAGCGCATGAGCGATTTCGACGATCTCGCCAACCGGCTCTTGCGCCAGCTGATGGGGCGCGGTCCGGAGGATGTCGCGGCCTCGCTGCCAAAGGATGCCATCATCGTCGCCCGCTCGATGGGTGCGGCCGAACTGCTCGACTATCCCAGGGACAAGCTGCGCGGCCTGGTGCTGGAGGACGGCGCGGCCACCAGCCATGTCGTCATTGTCGCGCGCGCGATGGGCATTCCGGTCGCAGGCCAGGTCAAGGGCGCCGTCTCCATGGCGGAAAACGGCGATGCCATCATCGTCGACGGCGAGGAAGGCACCATTCACCTGCGGCCGCAGTCCGACCTCGAGGCCGCCTATGCCGAAAAGGTCCGCTTCCGAGCTCGGCGGCAGGAAATCTATCGCGAACTGCGCAAGAAGCCGTCGCTGACCAAGGACGGCGTCCCGGTCGATCTCCTGATGAATGCCGGCCTTGCGGTCGACCTGCCGCAGCTTTCAGAATCGGGAGCGGCCGGCATCGGCCTGTTCCGCACCGAATTGCAGTTCATGGTCGCCTCGACTTTTCCGCGCGCCGAGGCGCAGGAGCGGCTCTATCGCGATGTGCTGGAGGCGGCTCGCGGCAAGCCGGTCACCTTCCGTACCATCGACATCGGCGGCGACAAGGTGCTGCCCTATTTCAAGGGCTCGGTGCAGGAGGAAAACCCGGCACTCGGCTGGCGGGCGATCCGCCTCACTCTCGACCGCCCCGGCCTCCTCAGGACACAGATCCGCGCGCTGCTCAAGGCTTGCGGCGGGCGTGAGCTGAAGCTGATGCTGCCAATGGTGACGGAACTGTCGGAAATCGCGCAGGCGCGCGAGATCATCGACCGCGAAGTCCGGCACCTGTCGCGTTTTGCGCATCATTTGCCGACGAGCCTCAAGCTCGGCGCGATGCTGGAGGTGCCGTCGCTGCTGTTCCAGCTCGACGAGTTGATGAAGGCGGTCGACTTCGTCTCGGTCGGTTCCAACGACCTCTTCCAGTTCGTCATGGCAGTGGACCGCGGCAACACGCAGCTTGCCGACCGTTTCGACACGCTGTCGGCGCCGTTCCTGCGCGTGCTGAAGCAGATCGCCGACGCCGGCGCGCGCAACCATACGCCGGTGACGCTGTGCGGCGAGTTGGCGGGCAAGCCGATCTCGGCGATGGCGCTGATCGGCGTCGGCTTCCGCTCCATCTCGATGTCGCCGGCCTCGATAGGCCCGGTCAAGGCGATGCTGACCGAACTGCCGCTGCAGGAGCTGGAAGCCTTCTTCAGCGACAATCTGATGGCCCCCGTCCAAGGGACGCCGATGCGGGCGCTGCTGCAAGCCTTCGCCGACGACCGCTCCATTCCGCTCTAGATTCACGTGAGGGCGGTCTGCAAATGTCGATTTTCTGCGCTTCCGGTGCTCATGGACCTAAATGTACATTCCGCTCCGGTTCTCGAAATTCGCCAGTTTCGACTCGTCCTGACGTGAACTCCATCGAAGTCCCGAGCCCATGATCAACCTGCCCCGCGACCGCATGGACCAAGTCGTCAAGCGTTTCGACATGCTCGAAGCGCAGATGTCGGCAGGGCCGACGGCCGATGCCTATGTCAAAATGGCTTCCGAATATGCCGATATCCAGGAGATGGTGGGCAAGATCCGGGCGCTGCGCGCCGCCGAGCAGGAACAGGCCGACCTCGAAGCGATGCTCGCCGACAAGAACATCGACGCCGAGATGCGGGCGCTGGCCGAGGCCGACCTGCCGGAGGTTAAGGAGCGCATCGAGGTGCTGCAGAAGGATATCCAGATTCTGCTCCTCCCCAAGGATGCCGCCGACGACAGGAACGCCATCCTCGAAATCCGCGCCGGCACCGGCGGCGACGAGGCGGCCCTGTTCGCCGGCGATCTGTTTCGCATGTATGAGCGCTACGCCGCCTCGCGCGGCTGGCGTTTCGAGGTCGTTTCGGCGAGCGAAGGCGAAGTCGGCGGCTACAAGGAAATCATCGCCTCGGTGTCGGGCAAGGGCGTGTTCGCGCAGCTGAAATTCGAATCCGGCGTGCATCGCGTGCAGCGCGTGCCGGAAACCGAGGCCGGCGGGCGGATCCATACCTCGGCGGCGACGGTCGCCGTACTGCCCGAGGCCGAGGAGGTCGATATCGATATCCGGGCAGAGGACATCCGCATCGACACGATGCGCGCGTCCGGCTCCGGCGGGCAGCACGTCAACACCACCGATTCGGCGGTGCGCATCACGCATCTGCCGACGGGCATCATGGTGGTGCAGGCGGAAAAGTCGCAGCACCAGAACCGGGCGCGGGCCATGCAGATTTTACGCGCGCGGCTCTATGACCTGGAGCGCAGCCGCGCGGACGAGGAGCGCTCGTCGTCGCGAAAATCGCAGGTCGGCTCGGGCGACCGCTCGGAGCGCATCCGCACCTATAATTTCCCGCAGGGACGCGTCACCGATCACCGCATCAACCTCACCCTTTACAAGCTCGACCGGGTGATGATGGGCGAGCTCGACGAGGTGATCGACGCGCTGGTCGCCGACCATCAGTCGAAGCTGCTCGCCGACATGGGCATTGATGGCTGATCCTTTGCCCGCGGCACTTCGACCGCTGCTGCGAGCGGCGAGGGAGCGGCTCGCTGCCGCCGGCATTGCCGATCCGGCGCTCGATTCCAGGCTGATCGTCGAGCATTTTTCCGAAACCACGCGCACCCAGGCTATCGCGGAGCCGGGCCGAACGGTGGATTCTGCGGCTCTTGCGGCAATCGAGGCGGCCCTGAGGCGTCGCGTCGCAGGTGAGCCGGTGCATCGCATTCTCGGCTATCGCGAGTTCTATGGGCTGCGGCTGTCGCTGTCGCCGGACACGCTGGAGCCGCGCCCCGATACCGAGACGCTGCTCGACGCGACCCTGCCCTTCGCCAAGTCGACGGCCGAAAGGCTTGGCCAGTGCCGTATCCTCGATCTCGGCACCGGAACCGGCGCAATCG
>NZ_RZST01000317.1:0-6827 GCF_003997575.1 Mesorhizobium sp. M1A.F.Ca.IN.022.07.1.1 | reverse complement strand
CCCGTTCCGAGCGCATGGCGCGCTTCGGGTCGATCGAAGAGCTTCGCGACAATCTCGACCTGATGATCGGCCGCCGTCCGCCGCTCATTCTGCTGCTCGAACGTGCGCCCGGGCAGCGCGAGGAGCGCTATGTGCATCTGTTCAGCGGTCCGGTGGAAGTATCAGCGGCGGCAGCGCCATGGCAACCGCCGGCGTCCTCCGACGCCTCCGATCTCGAAGCGCGGGTGCGGGCGCTCGAGGAAGAGGTCGGCGCGTTGCGTGCCAAAATCGAGGCGCTGGGCGGCTAGCGTGAGATGATGGCGGGACAGCGCCCCCCTCTGTCCTGCCGGACATCTCCCCCACGAGGGGGGAGATTGGCAGTTCCAGCGCCTCGCTCGCGGCGTCGGTGATTGGCGAAAGCCGGCGCGAATATCCGATCTTCCCCCTCGTGGGGGAGATGTCCGGCAGGGCAAAGGGGGGCGCGACTGATCCCTGCCCCGCGCAGTCTACGTCAGCCCAGCCTGGCGTCGAGCGAGACCTTGATGGCGCCGAGCGCCTTTGAGACCGGGCACTCGGCCTTGGCCTTCTCGGCCAGTTCCTGGAACTTTGCCGCATCGATGCCCGGGACCTTGCCGACCAGGGTGATGGCGCTGCCGGTTATGCCGGTGCCGGGCACCAGTGTCACAACAGCCTTGGAGTCGAGCGCGGTGGCCGGGGTGCCGTTCTCGGCGAGGAAATGCGACAGCTGCATGGCGTAGCATCCGGCATGGGCGGCGGCGATCAGCTCTTCCGGATTGGTGCCGGATTTGCCGCTCTCATCCTCGAAGCGCGCCTTGAAGGAATAGGGTATGCCCTTCAGAGTCCCGCTCTGCGTTTCCAGCGTGCCCTTGCCCTCTTTCAGATTGCCTTTCCAGACGGCGTTTGCGGTGCGGTCCATGAAGTCCTCCTGGCTTGTCGGGGTTCGCGCCGGCGGGCGCCGGCGTTCCGCTGAACTATAGCGCGAGCGCGCCGGAAGACCATGGCGCGATTGTGCCTGCGAAGTCGACGCCCGCGAAAAAATTCTCAAAAAAAGCGCGTGCAGAATGTCGACTTCCCGGCGGCCGGACCGTCCTGGGGGCGGCCACGAAGTTCGGGGCCGAAGGAGGTTGAAGATGGACAATCTGTTTTTCGGACTTTGGAGGCGCCCCGGCGGAAGGGTGCAGCGACCGGAAGAGTTCTGGCTGGATCCCCCGGCCTTCGGCCTCGGCCGGCTGGCGGCGGCCGTGGCCATAATCGGGATTGCGGCATGCCTGCTCGATCATGCGGCGGCCAGAAGCAAGGCTGACAGCATCGCGGTCGCCTCCTATGGTTCATCGCAGGAAGGGAACTGACAATGAAATATGTCCTGCTGGTCTACGGCGAGGAAAAGGACCTCTTCGCGCTCACGCCGGAACGATCCGCCAAGCTCGACGCCGATTCGCTAGCCTATGACAGGGAACTCGATCGACAAGGCAAGCTGATCATCGCGCAGGCGCTGCAGCCGGTGAAGATGTCGAAGTCGCTCAGGCGTCGCAAGGGCAAGCGGCTGGTTACCGACGGGCCGTTCGCCGAGACGAAAGAACAGCTGCTCGGCTTCGTCATGGTCGAGGCCGCGGATCTTGACGAGGCGATGGCGATCGCAGACGGCATTCCGCTGGCCGAGCTCGGCACCGTCGAGGTCAGGGCTGTCTACGACATACCGGGGTCATGACCCGGAGCTATTAGCGGTTTGTTCATCGCCGCAATTGTCGCGAGTTGAAGCGATGCTGTACTTCTTCTATCGTTGCCGCGGTTTCGGGGGAATTCGGCATGCCTTTTCTGCTCGCTATGCTTGGCCTGCTCGGCGTGGCGGCCATCTGGTGGTACCGGCTGAAGGCGATGAACGAGGCGGCCAGCGAGGTCGCCGACGTTATCGGCCGCGTGCAGGGCAATATCCGCCGCAAGAAGCTGCGCAAACAGGCGGCACTTTCGCCGCTGACGGCGATCGACGATCCGGTCGTGGCCGCCGCGACGCTGATCACCGCGATCGTTTCGGAACATGGCCCGATCCTGCCGCAGCGCGAAGCCGTCATCCGTGAGGTGATCGCGCAGATTGCCGACAACCCTAAGAAAACCGACGAGGCCGTCGTCTACGCCAAATGGGCGGCCGCGCAGGTCGACGACACCACGATCGTCATCGACAAGCTGGCGCCGTTCCTGCGCGAGCGCCTCGAGCCGCACGAACGGGACGATCTGCTCAGCATGCTGAACCGGGTGGCACAGGGCGGCGAGCACCGCCTGCGCATCGCCGATCAGCGGATGGTGAGGCTGCGGCAGAAGCTGGGTTTTGAGGTCAATTAAGCTGAAGCAGTGGCGGCCGGATCGCCTACCTTCGTGATTGGCCGAAACGCTTCTCGCATCGTCATTCTATGGCGGAGCAAGGAGCGAAGCGACGCGGCGCAGACCATAGAATCCATTCCGTTACCTATAAGCGTTGCAGCGGTGCAGAATTCTGCTCGGCGGCATTCTTCGACCAAGCTCACCGCATGGATCCTAGGGTCTTCGCGTCCGCTTCGCTCCCGCTCCCGCCGTGGATGACGACGTCGCGTAGGCACCGGCCAATTGCTAGGCGCTAGATCGCTTCGCCCTTCAATAGCCGCGGCGTGTCGCCTGACAGGCCAGACGCCTGACGGATGAAGAAGTCCTTGAGCTTCGGCATGCGCTCGACGAGGCCGAGGCCGAGGTCGCGCACGGCGCGCAGCGGGCCGATGTCGTTGGAAAACAGGCGGTTCAGCACGTCGGTGGTGACGCCCATCTGCAGCGTGTCGAAGCGGCGCCATTGCTGGTAGCGCTCGAGCACGTCGAGCGCGCCGATATCCTGGCCGAGCCGGTCGGCCTCGACCACCACTTCGGCAAGTGCTGCGACATCCTTGAAGCCGAGATTGAGGCCCTGACCGGCGATCGGATGGATGCCGTGCGCCGCATCGCCGGCGAGCGCGATGCGCGGTGCGACGAAGGCGCGCGCAAGGATCAGGCCGAGCGGCCAGGCGCGCGGCTTGTCGGCGACGCGGATCTCGCCGAGCTTCAGCCCAAAGCGCTGCTCCAGCTCATGCTCGAAGACGAATTCGTCGCCCTCGACCAGCTTCTGCGCGTCTTCCGTGCGCTCCACCCAGACGATCGAGGAGCGATTGGTGCCGTCCTCCTCAGGCTTCAGCGGCAAGGTGGCGAAGGGGCCGGCGGGCAAAAAATGTTCCTCGGCGCGGCCATTGTGCGGGCGCTCATGCGCGACCGTGCAGACGATGCCGGACTGGCCGTATTCCCATTTCACCGTCTTGATGCCGGCCATGTCGCGCAGCTTCGAATTGACGCCGTCAGCGGCGACGAGCAGGCAGGCCTTAAGCGCGGCGCCGTCGGCCAGATGCACGGTGATGCCGGCGCCGTTCGTGTCGAAGGCGCTGACGGCCATGCCTTCGATGACGTCGATGCCGAGTTTTTCGGCGCGGCGGCGCAGCGCGCCGTTTAGGACCCGGTTGGCCACCATATGGGCGAAGGGTTCGCCGGGCGCCACCTCGCCGTCGAAGGTCAAAAACACCGGCCGCACCGGATCGGCGGCACGCGAATCGGTGATGATCATCTCGGTGATCGCCTGCGCCTCGGGCGCGATCTCGTCCCAGACGCCGAGCTGCTCCAGCATGCGGCAGGCTGCTGCGGCGATCGCCGAGGCGCGGCCGTCCTTCTGCCAGACGCCGGCAGGCGCGGCATCGACAATGGCGACGGCAAGGCTCGGTCGCGCCTGCTTCAGCGACACGGCCGCGGCAAGGCCGACATAGCCGGCGCCCGCCACCAGCACGTCCACCGAGGTTTTGTCCGCTGCATCCGCCTTGCGGTCGACCATGGCACTTTCCTTTCGCGGCCTACGGCCGCCGCGGCGGCCGTTGCAGCTTGACTGCCCGGCTCTCCTGTCCGAAACCCGCCATGACACATCTTCAAGGGAGGTGGAACATGACGGCGGCCATGGACGAGCTTCTCGACATTCTCGACCTCGAGCAGCTCGAACACAACCTGTATCGTGGTCGCAGCCCCAAGCTCGACTGGCAGCGCGTGTTCGGCGGCCAGACGATCGCTCAGGCGCTGGTCGCCGCCCAGCGCACTGTCGAGCCCGGGCGCCATGTGCATTCGCTGCACGGCTATTTCATGCGGCCCGGCGACACCAAGGTTCCGATCGTCTATGAGGTCGACCGCATCCGCGACGGCGGCTCTTTCACCACGCGCCGGGTGGTGGCGATCCAGCATGAGCAGGCGATCTTCTCGCTGGAAGCCTCGTTCCAGCAGGACGAGGTCGGGCTGGAGCATCAGCTGCCGATGCCACGCAACGTGCCGGCGCCCGACACGCTTTTGTCGCAGCGCGAGCTGCTCGGCAAGTTCGGCGAGGCGGTGCCGGAAGGCATCAAACGCTACTGGGAGCGCGACCGGCCGATCGAGATGAAGCCGGTAATGCTCAAGCACTATACCAGCCGCGAAAAGCTGGAGCCGGAGCAGAATATCTGGATCCGCACCACAGGCCCGGTGCCGGAAGACCGCGCCACGCAGGCGGCGGTGCTTGCCTATCTCTCCGACATGACGCTGCTCGACACCTCGACCTTCGCGCATGGCCGCGCCATCTTCGATCGCGACATCCAGGCGGCCAGCCTCGACCATGCCATGTGGTTCCACCGCAGTCATTCGCTGGACGACTGGATCCTCTACACGCAGGACAGCCCCTCCACGCAAGGCTCGCGCGGTTTCACCCGCGGATCGCTGTTCGCGCGCGACGGAACGCTGATCGCCTCGGTCGCCCAGGAAGGCCTCATCCGGCTGAAACGCTGAGCCGGCTTCGAGGCAAGCCTAGAAAGCAGGCATTTTCCAAATTTTGCCCATTTTTTAATCATGAGCCATTGCGGCACTGCGCCCGTTTGTTGAGCAAGGGCTGCGGATCCCGTTTGTTTACAATAGGTTAATGTCCTGCTTCGGCGATTGGCACGGAGCTTGAATCCTGTCCTGCACTCTCCGGCTCTCCTCGGGATCGGTGAAGGTGTGCAAACGCGGGGGACCGCAACAGCAAAGGGTGAAACCTTATGAAAATCGTGATGGCAATCATCAAGCCGTTCAAGCTCGACGAGGTGCGCGAAGCGCTCACCGCCGTCGGCATCCAGGGCCTGACCGTCACCGAAGTCAAAGGCTACGGGCGTCAGAAGGGACATACGGAAATCTATCGCGGCGCCGAATACGCGGTCAGCTTCCTGCCCAAAATCAAGATCGAGGTCGCCGTCGGCGCCGACATGGTCGACAAGGCCGTCGAAGCCATCAGCTCCGCCGCCAAGACCGGCCAGATCGGCGACGGCAAGATCTTCGTCTTCGGCATCGACCAGGCGGTGCGCATCCGCACCGGCGAAACAGACACCGACGCGCTCTGAGCGGCGACCAGCTATTCCAACGGAGAGTTCAATGAATATTCCTTCCCCCTTGAAGACGACGGGACGCGCGGCCGCTGCGCTCGCTCTCGTAGCGTTCAGCACCGCCGCCGCTTTCGCGCAGGAAGCCGCTCCGGCAGCCACGGCCGCAGCGCCGGCCGCCCCGGCGCCCGCGCTCGACACTGGCAACACCGCCTGGATGCTGACCTCGACGGCGCTGGTGCTGATGATGACCATCCCGGGCCTGGCGCTGTTTTACGGCGGCATGGTGCGCAAGAAGAACGTGCTCGCCACCATCATGCAGAGCTTCGCCATCACCTGCCTGGTGACGGTGCTGTGGTTCATGTTCGGCTACTCGCTGGCCTTCTCCGACGGCGGCGGCATGAACAAGTTTATCGGCGGTGCCTCGAAATTCTTCCACCACGGCATCACCACTTCCTCGCTGTGGGCGCCCGGTGTGGCGAACATCCCTGAATTCGTCTTCTCGATGTTCCAGATGACCTTCGCCATCATCACCCCCGCGCTGATCGCCGGCGCCTTCGCCGAACGCTTGAAGTTCTCGGCGCTGCTCATCTTCATGGCGCTGTGGCTGCTGGTCGTCTACGCGCCTGTCGCCCACTGGGTATGGGGCGGCGGCTTCCTCGCCACCGCCGGTGTGCTCGATTTCGCCGGCGGCACCGTCGTCCATATCAATGCCGGTGTCGCGGGCCTGGTCTGCGCGCTCGTTCTCGGCAAGCGCGAGGGCTACGGCACCACCAACATGGCGCCGCACAACCTGGTCTATTCGGTCATCGGCGCCTCGCTGCTGTGGGTCGGCTGGTTCGGCTTCAACGCCGGTTCGGAACTGGCCGCCGACGGCCTCGCCGGCGCTGCGATGTTGAACACGCAGGTCGCCACCGCCGCGGCGGCGCTGGCCTGGATGTTCGCCGAATGGATCGTCGCCAAGAAGCCTTCGGTGCTCGGTATCATCTCGGGCGCCGTCGCGGGCCTTGTCGCGGTGACGCCTGCTTCCGGCTTCGTCAACCCGACCGGCGCCTTCTTCGTCGGCATCATCGCCGGCGTCGTCTGCTACCTGTCGGCGGTCAAGCTCAAGCACGCCATGGGCTATGACGATTCACTCGACGCCTTCGGCGTCCACGGCGTCGGCGGCATCGTCGGCGCACTGCTGACCGGTGTGCTCGCCGATCCGGCGATCAACAGCCTGTCGTCGGGCGCCTCGCTCGCCAAGCAGGCATACGGCGTCGCTGTCACCATCGTATGGACGGCGGTCGCCACCTTGGTGATCCTCTACATCGTCAAGGCGCTGGTCGGCCTGCGTCCGAGCACCCAGGAAGAGGTCGAGGGTCTCGACGTCACCCAGCACGGCGAAGTCGTGCCGTAAGGCCGACCCTGCCAAGGACC
>NZ_RZST01000316.1:0-6835 GCF_003997575.1 Mesorhizobium sp. M1A.F.Ca.IN.022.07.1.1 | reverse complement strand
ATGCGGGCGCGAACGCCGTTGATGTTCCAGGTGACGATCTTCATGCGGACCTCAATGTTCTTCCGGCGCAAGGCGCTCGACGAGGCCGATCGTATTGCCTGCCGGATCCTTTAGAAAGGCCATCCATTCGCTTTCCCCCGCCGGACCGAACCGGCCCTCGGTGTCGCGATGGACCAGCGCCGGCGACGCGGTGAAAGGAACACCGGCGGCTTTCGCCTCAGCATGGAAGGCCTCGAGGCCGGCAATATCGAGATAGACGGTGCCGGGGGGCACGCCGTCGCCAAAAAACAGCCGCACGCCGCCCGCGATGATGAAGGCGATGCCCGGCGGATCGTAGCGCGCATGCACGCTCATGCCGAGCACATCGTGCCAGAAAGCCAGCGTTCTATCGAGATCGCGCCCGGCCGACAGCGCGACCTGACGGACCGCGCCGACCGTGGGCATGGCGGCCCGCTAGACGGAGAAGCTGGTGCCGCAGCCGCAGGAGGCGACGGCGTTCGGGTTTCGGATCTGGAAAGACTGACCCATAAGGTCATCGACGAAATCGATCACCGAGCCGCCCATATAGACCAGCGAGAGGTCGTCGATGAGGATCGTGGCGCCATCCTTCTCGATGGCTACGTCATCGTCGTTGCGACTATCGACGAGATCGAACTTGTAGGAGAAGCCGGAGCAGCCGCCGCCTTCGACGGAAACGCGCAAGGCATTCTTGCCCGGCTCGCCGGCCAGAATCCTGGCGATCCGCTTCGCGGCCGCTTCGGTCATTTCGACCTTCATGGCAGTCTTGGCATCCGCGCCCATCGGCGTCACCTTGCTTTCGGTTTCCCATGATAGGTATGAAGCGGACGGGGGCAAGTCAACTGGTGGGCGAATGGGCAAGGATGCTCTCGGTGAGATCGGTTTCGGCTACCGGCCGCGCGCCGTTTACGCGAGCGATCCGGCGCGCTCGCGCGGCCGCCTGTTCGATGAGCCGGAAAGTCCGACCCGGACGCCATTCCAGCGTGACCGCGACCGCATCATCCATTCCACCGCCTTCCGCCGGCTGAAGCACAAGACGCAGGTGTTCATTGCGCATGAGGGCGATCACTACCGCACCCGGCTGACGCATTCGATCGAGGTGGCGCAGATTGCCCGCGCCCTGGCACGCGCGCTGCGCGGCGACGAGGATCTGGCGGAGGCAGTGGCCTTGGTGCACGATTTCGGTCACACGCCTTTCGGCCATACCGGCGAGGAGGCGCTGAACGAAAAGATGGCCGGCTGGGGCGGCTTCGACCATAACGCGCAGTCGTTGCGCGTCGTCACCCGGCTCGAGCGGCGCTACGCCGAGTTCGACGGGTTGAACCTCAGCTGGGAGACGCTGGAAGGGCTGGTCAAGCATAACGGGCCGCTTACCGATGCAAGCGGGAACGGGCTCAAGGGCCCCGTGCCGCAGGCGATCCGCGACTATTCCGCACTGCACGACCTCGAGCTCGACCGCTTCGCCGGCATCGAGGCGCAGTGCGCCGCGATCGCCGACGATATCGCCTACAACACGCATGACATCGACGACGGCCTGCGTGCCGGCCTGCTGACGCTGGACATGCTGGAAGACATCGGCCTGCCGGGCTCGATCCTGAGTGGCGTGCGCGCCCGCTACCCACAACTCGACGACGTTCGCACCGGCCACGAGCTGATGCGGCGGCAGATCACGCTGATGGTGGAGGATGTTATTGCTGCCGCTACCGACAATATCGAGCGCCTCAAGCCGGACAGCGCCGATGCGGTGAGGGCCGCGGGTGAGACGATGGTCACCTTCTCGGCCGAAATGGCGGCAGCCGAAAAGGAGCTGAAGGCCTTTCTTTACAAGCATCTCTACCGGCATGCCGAAGTGATGCGCGTGCGGGCCGACGCCGAGCAGATCGTCCGCGACCTGTTCGATGTCTATTTCGCCGACCCGCGCGCCATGCCGGACGGCTGGCGCGAAGGGCTCGACAGGGCGCAGGATCGCATCAAGGCGCGCAGCGTCGCCGATTTCCTGGCCGGAATGACCGATACCTATGCGCTCAAGGAGCACAGGCGGTTGTTTGACCATACGCCGGATTTGGGCTAGGGCGAGCCACGATTTTGTCGGCCAAGCAGCCGGTCCCTCTTAAAGCCCAGAGCATACCCGATGAATATCTTCGCCGATTTCAACGCGCGGATCGTAAGAGCCGTCGAAGCCCTTGATCTGAAGGACAAGGATGGCGGAGCGCTGGATCTGTCGCGCATCGCGGTCGAGCCGCCGCGCGACGCCGGTCATGGCGACCTTGCCACCAATGCGGCGATGGTGCTGGCAAAGCCCACCGGCCAGAACCCGCGCGCGCTGGCCGAGCAGCTGACCGCAGCGCTGCGCAGCGATGCCGACATCGCTTCCGCCGATGTTGCCGGCCCGGGCTTCGTCAATCTCCGGCTGAAGGACGGCTTCTGGCAGGCGCATTTGGCAGTGCTGCTCGGCGAGGGCCGCAACTATGGCCGCTCCAAAATCGGCGGCGGCCGCAAGGCCAACGTCGAGTATGTCTCGGCCAATCCGACCGGCCCGATGCATGTCGGCCATTGCCGGGGCGCCGTCGTCGGCGACACTTTAGCCAACCTGATGGCCTTCGCCGGCTACGATGTGACCAAGGAATATGTCATCAACGATGCCGGCTCGCAGATCGACGTGCTTGGACGCTCGACCATGCTGCGCTATCGCGAGGCGCTCGGCGAAGCAGTCGGCGAGATTCCGCCAGGCCTTTATCCAGGCGACTATCTGATACCCGTCGGGCAGGCGCTGGCCGAACAGTTCGGCCTCGGCCTGCTGGAGATGCCGGAAGACGAGGCGCTGGCGATCGTCAAGGATCGCACGGTCGACGCGATGATGGCGATGATCCGCAAGGATCTGGCGCTGCTCAACGTGCATCATGACGTGTTCTTCTCCGAACGCACGCTGCATGCCGACAACGCCAAGAAGATCCGCGCGGCAATCGCCGACCTGACGCTGAAGGGCCATATCTACAAGGGCAAGCTGCCGCCGCCGAAGGGCGAGAAGCCGGACGACTGGGAAGACCGCGAGCAGACGCTGTTCCGCTCGACCGCGGTCGGCGACGACATGGACCGGGCGCTGGTGAAGTCGGACGGCTCGTTCACCTATTTCGCCGCCGACGTCGCCTATCTCAAGGACAAGGTCGAGCGCGGCTTCGTCGATCTCATCTATGTGCTCGGCGCCGACCATGGCGGTTACGTCAAGCGGCTCGAAGCGCTGGCGCGCGCGGTCGCCGGCGACACGGTCAAGCTCACGGTCCTGCTCTGCCAACTGGTGAAGCTGTTCCGCGACGGCGAGCCGGTCCGGATGTCGAAGCGGTCAGGGGATTTCGTCACGCTGCGCGACGTGGTGGAGGAGGTCGGCCGCGACCCGATCCGCTTCATGATGCTCTACCGCAAGAATGATGCGCCGCTCGATTTCGACTTCGCCAAGGTCACCGAGCAGTCCAAGGACAATCCGGTGTTCTACGTGCAATACGCTTCGGCGCGCTGCCACTCGGTGTTCCGGCAGGCGAGCGAGCAATTGGGCGAAGCGAATTTCGACCGCGACCGGCTTGTGGCCTCGGTTGCGTCGCTGACGGACGAGGGCGAAATCGGCCTGATCCGGAAACTGGCTGAATATCCACGGCTAATCGAATCCGCGGCGCTTGCGCTGGAGCCGCACCGGCTGGCATTCTACCTCTACGATCTGGCGTCGAGCTTCCACGCACACTGGAATCGGGGCACCGACAACCCAGACTTACGTTTTGTTAAGGTTAACGACCCACAATTGACGTATGCCAGACTGGGGCTGGTGCAGGCTGTTTCGGATGTTTTGACCTCCGGCCTGACGCTGATAGGAGCTGATGCGCCTACCGAAATGCGTTAGGTTTGACTAAAAAGCCTGTCACCTTTTGCCCACATTGCGCTGGTAAGGGCCAACCCTGCGCGACGTCCATGGCGTCCGACTGTGTGCGAGTTCGGGAACAATAATGGCAGACAGAACCCAGCTGAAAGTAGCCGCAAGCAATCACATCGCCGACGACGATCCGTTCGCCGAACTGACCCGCATCATGGGTTTCGATCCGCGTCAGCCGGTCAGGCCGCAGTCGCCGGCGGCCGCAAAGGCTGCGTCCGCGAACCAGGCTGCCGATGGGGCCGACTTCGACATCGACCTCGAAAAGGAGCTGATGGGCGACTTCGACATTGCCGAGGAAAGCGAGCCGGTGGCGCAGCAGGCTGCCCAGGCTGCGCCGGCTTACTGGGCTGCCACTCTCAGCGACGACGAGCTCGCCGCTTCTCTCGAACGGGATTTCGTCTTTGACGATGCGGCGGATCACGCCCATTTTGCCACGCCCGCTGTTGCCACGCCCCCTGCGCCGGAGCCGGCCGCCGACACGGCATTCGACGATGATTTCGACAAGGCGGTCGCGCGTTCGTTGGAAGTCTCGCCCGTGCAGGACGACCTTTCCGTCGACCAGGAAATGGCGGCCTCGCTGGATGAGGGCTTCTGGATCGACGACCAGCCTGACACGGACGAGAGCGCCGCCGCGGCCGCCGAGCCTGCGGCTGTCGAGCCTGCTGTCCTTGAGCCTGCGGACGAGACGGCGTTCGACGCCGATTTCGACACTGCGGTCCAGATGTCGCTCGAGGACGAGTTGGCCTTCGATGACCGTGATATTGAGCCCGAAGGCGCCGACGTGCAGCCGATCGAGGCTCACGCCGCTGTCGACCAGCCGATCGCCGCTGAAGACTACGAGAGTGGGTCCGATCAGGCCGAATTCGTTCGGGCCGCAGTTGATCAGGCCCATTTCGATCAGGCCCAATCTGATCAGGCCCAATTTGAGCAGGCGACGGCTGATATCGCCATGGATATCGATCAGCCGCAGCACCTGATCCTGGAGCAGGAACTGTCGGTCGATGACGAGCCATCGCCGGCCCTCGAGGCGCCTGTTGAGGCCGAGCATTTCGCCGCCGATCCCGAGCCCGCCTTCGATCCCCAACCCGATCACGGAGCTGTAGCCGATCAGGTCTTCGAAGACGATTTCGAGCTCAGCTTCCGTGACGCGCTTGCCGAGGAGCCGGAAGGCCCGGCTGTCGATCCTGAACCGGTCGCCGGTCACGAGGCTGCGGCTGAAGAGGTCTTCGGAGACGATTTCGAACTCAATTTCGACAACGTGCCGTCTGGGGAATCGGAAGCGCCGGCTGCCGAGCCCGTCGCCGCGGCGGAGCCGCCATTTGCCGAGCCTGCTCCTTCTGCATCGGCACCGGTTCCGCCGGTTGCGGCAGTCGACCCGGCTAAGCCGGCCGCAGGCGAGCGCAGCCTGGAAGACGAACTCAATGCGCTGCTTGGCGCCATGACGGCGCGGCCAATTCCGGTTGCGCCGGTCCCGGTTGCTCCTGTTCCGGCCGCCGCATCGGCACCGCGGTCGGTCGTTCAGCCGGCTGGCGACACCGACCAGAAGGCTGGCGTGGGCGATGAGCTCGATTGGGACCTCGACGCACGCAACGAGCCCGCCTACGGCACGCAGATCGCCCAGTCCGCCGATGCCGATCTCGATAGGCTGCTCGCCGGCGAACTCGACCGGCAGGGCTTCGAAGGCGCGGCTTCCGAACAGGATGCCGAACCCAGCATAGATTTCGATGACGAGGCTTTCGACGCCGCCTTCGCCAAGGGCATCGAGATGGACGCGCCTGTCGCGCCTGCCGAACCGCCAAAGTCGTGGAGCCGCGTGACCCCGGTCGCAGCGCCGGTGCACGCCTCTTATGCCACGCAGCCTGCGGCTACGGCGCCGCAAACCGCGGCCCCTGCCTACGAACCGGTGAAGGATTATTCCGCATACGCCAAGCCGGCGCCGCAGATGCCGACGCCTGCCTATCGTGCGGAGCCGGCGAAGGACTATGCCGGTTACGCCACGCCGGCCCCGGCGCCGCAGATGTCAGCGCCTGCCGATCGTGAGGAGCCGGCGAAGGACTATGC
The DNA here is from genome assembly GCF_003997575.1 of Mesorhizobium sp. M1A.F.Ca.IN.022.07.1.1. NCBI lineage: Bacteria > Pseudomonadati > Pseudomonadota > Alphaproteobacteria > Hyphomicrobiales > Phyllobacteriaceae > Mesorhizobium > Mesorhizobium sp. M1A.F.Ca.IN.022.07.1.1. Next base: position 837 of record NZ_RZST01000316.1, on the reverse strand, counting down.
CGGTTACGCCACGCCGGCCCCGGCGCCGCAGATGTCGGCGCCTGCCTATCGTGAGGAGCCGGCGAGGGACTATTCCGCTTACGCCAAGCCAGCCGCGGCGCCGCAGTCTCGCCAGCAGGAGGAAATGCCCGATGTCGAGACGGTCGACGTGCCGGAGCGCGTGGTGGCGTTGGCCGACGACCTAGACATTCCGGAGCTCAGCTTCGAGGAGGATCAGCCTGCGGCGCCTGCCTATGACGATCTCGATGCCGAGTTTGCCGGCTTGCTTAGCGAGATGAACGCAACCGAGATCGCTCAGGCGCCTGTGCAGAGCCGGGGCTATGAGGACGACTCCCACAATGCCGGACTCAAGACCGGCTACGACCGCCGCGAGTTGCGGGCCGAGACGGCCGCTGCACCGGCGACCCTGTCCTATGCCGCAGCTGCAAGCCAATTCGATGCAGACGATTTGCCCGGCAGCCGGCCGGTCTCGCAGGCGGACGACTTCGCCGTCGACGAACTTGACTACGATCCTGAGCTCGACGAAGCGATGACTGTGCCCGGCTTTGCCGAGCGCGAAGCCGCGAAGCCGCGAAGCCGTGGCATGATGCTTGCCGCACTCGTCGGCGCCGTTGTGGTCGCGGGCGGTCTCGGCGCTCTCGCCTTCTCCTTTGGCGGCAAGGGCGGCAGCGAAGCGCCCGTGATCGTGAAGGCAGACAATTCGCCGATCAAGGTCAAGCCGCAAAACCCGGGCGGCACCGTGGTGCCGAACCAGGACAACAAAGTCTATGACGCCGTGGCCAAGGGTGGGGCGGCCAAGCCCGCCGAACCGGCGCAGCAGAAACTGGTGACCAACAC
>NZ_RZST01000315.1:0-6841 GCF_003997575.1 Mesorhizobium sp. M1A.F.Ca.IN.022.07.1.1 | reverse complement strand
CTCATCTCCTGCGCCACCCGACGAGCCACGACTTTGCTAACATCGAAAGTCGGTTTGGTGAAAGTTGAGAGGGGCTTAAAGACTTCACCCGAGACAGCCGGATCATAAACCGTCTGCGTTGACTGCATCTGCTCGGGGGCGACGACGATCACGTCAACGAATATACCTGGAACGGCAACCGCAAATGGTTTGATCGTTCCGCTCTTCGCGAGACGCTTTACTTGGGCGATCACGATTCCACCGTTGTTGCGAACAGCTAGGGCCTGCTCGATCGGCCCGAGATAGGCGCCCTCGTGCTCGAAGGATAGATTCCCTCGTTCGTCGGCGGTCGTCGCTCGGATAATGGCAACGTTCGGCACGATGGTTTTAAAGTAAAGCCAATCCTCGCCTTCAAACCTGACATGCTTCACAATTGGCTCGGCAGCCGCCCGAGCATTCATAGCGCAGCCCTGTCGATTGGGATCTGCGAAAGTGTCGATCCCGATTTTCGTTAGAACGCCCGGCCGTTTGGCAGCAGCCTCTCGGTGTAAATCAAAAAGAATGCCCGAAGGAACATTGTATGCGGGTATTTCATTTGATTCAATCATTCGCCAAATTTCCGGCTGTTCGGCGGACGATGGACCCGAAGGATAGGAACCTGCTATCACCTTGGCTAAGCAGCCTTGCTTAGCAATGTGGCCGATACCTTCAATGCCCCACATGTCGCCCGCCGCGATAGGATGCAAAGACGTTATGTTACGCGGGTGTCCCGTATTATCAAAGCGCTGGCCTATAGCGGCCAACACTGCGTCGGGACACCCGAGGCCGGAGGCGGATGAAACCGTTACAATCGCACCATCAGGCAAGAGTGCAGCAGCTGCTTCGGCGGTCATAATCTTCGGGAATGTCACAACAAACCTCTGCGCTTAGAGAAAATAGGCTTTAGATAACGACGAAAGACTGGACTTGCTTGCCCGACGGCGGTCGTAACAGCTCTGGATGATGTCTCACAATCGTTGGATCGACAGACCGCCATCAATGAAGACATGGCTGCCGGTCGCGAAGCGAAATGCCCCTGAAACGAGCGCATTGATTGCGTCCGCAATGTCGTCTGGCTCTGCCCAACGACCAGCAGGGACAATGCCCTCAGAAATCGCAGCATCGTATTTTGCAGTGACCGCGGACGTCATAGCGGTCCGAACGATACCGGGCCGAACTTCGAAGAGGTTCACGCCCGCTGCAGACATACGCAATGCGAACAATTTCGTGAGCATCGGTAGAGCTGCTTTAGAAATGCAGTATTCGGCGCGCTCAAGCGACGCGATGTCCGCACCAGCGGACGAGACAATAACAATTGAACGGTTCACGCCGTTTTTGGCGGCGTTATGAAGCATCCATCGCGCCACCGCTTGCGTCAGAAAAAAGGTGCCGCGCAGATTGACCCCGAGTGTCGCGTCGAAGTTTTCCGGAGTGAGATCAAGCATGTCGCCGCGTTTCGGCGACCCTATACCTGCGTTGTTGATAAGGATATCGACGGCTCCGAAGCGCTCGGCGATGCGCGAGACAATCTCCGAATGTGTCTCAACTTTGTTTAAGTCAAACGGAAAGGCGGCCGCGTCTCGCGCTCCAAAACGAGTAATCCGTGCTTCCCACTCCTCGCTGTCATCAGTAAATGCTCGATCTAGACCGCAAACTGCGTAACCTGTTCGAGCCATTACTTCGCAGACCGCGCGTCCAATACCTTGCGCGGCCCCGGTCACAACGGCGACCTCACTGCGCTTTTCTAAACCACTCATGATGTCTCCCAACCTTAATCCGTAACCACAAAAAGTGACACGGAAGTGCTATAGTGTCGTAACCATCTTGAGATGGTTGGAACAGATTTGTGACTACCCTTGCGCTTGATTGCTCATGCTCCACGCTTTTTGGGAGCGGCTGAACGAGCGAAGCGCACAAGCCAATTACTGTTCCCGACAGTCCAGCGACTACGTCTTCCTCAGCAAGCCCATACCCTTCGATCACACCAACGGATATACCAGCCCTTGGCGCGGTCGCTGCCGCTGCGACACCAGAAGCTCCACCACCGACGCCGAGCATGTAGCCGTTGTTTCCACGATGCCTTGCTGGGCGATGCGAACGTCTTCAGTCAGCATGCTACAACTCGTTGTTTCAAAATTTCTAGCTGAAAGAGTTCTCCGCACCCTAACGTATCGCGGAGCAGCTTCAGCGACTCGACGCTCGTGCCCTCAAAGAGAAGGACGGTTGAAGGAATACGATCAGGGTTCTGTAGTAACGCTTTCTCTGCTGACCGAACAGCAGATGCTTCGGCGTCCGCGTCTAGCACGTGAGTCGCGACGACGTCGATGTGCGTATCGTATGAACATAATTTGTCGCTATCGGCGTAGGAACAGTTCACTGCTAACAGGGCGCCGCCAACTCCAGATCCCGAGGATCGACGAACATTGCATATGGCTCGTTCAGAGTTTCTGAAAACTGAGATAATCTCACGCGTTGCTTCAGTAGGGGCTTCAAGTCGCTGCTTATAAGCCGGCGACGTGAGCGCACCTTCTTTAGTCTCGTAAAGCGTCAGCCAATTTGGAGATGAAATAGAGCCTCTAAAACGACGTGCGCGGAGAAAGCCTGGAACAGCTAGCCGTTCGTCAATGTGCTCGAACGTGTGCCAGCGAACAAATTGTTCCTCCCATCCCTCGGCAATTCCATTCTTGATGATGAGAGCTTCTGAACCAAGCAAGGTCATATCGCATTACCTTCTGCAAGTGAAGATTTTATCATTTAGCCGTGAGATATCTGACCGAGGAAGTTCTTCAGACGATCGTTCTTCGGATTTCCGAAGAACTCGTCTGGCGAGCCTATCTCGATGATCCCGCCAAACCCATTTCATAGGTGACGCACAGCATGGTCATGCCCTCGCTGGCCAAATCGATCATCGTATCAAGCAGTTCCTTGACCATCTCGGGATCGAGCGCCGACGTCTGTGCGGCGGAGCACAGGCCTAGTCTGATGGCGCCAGTGCAAGCGCCGCATTGCCTTGCGGGATGCGGGGCAGCAGCCGAGGCGCCCGCCGCTCGTCTTTCCGATCGCGCAGACGATGGAGACCAGGAGGCCGAGAATCATGGCCGACACGGACAAGTAGATCGTGGTCCACAATCCCTGCATCAGTTCCTCAAAATTCGAGAGCACAGGCCCGAAATTCAACTCGTACATAGGCTTTCCTCCAGAACACTACCACCCGCGTGGGTGCAGCCGCCTGGCGAATGGAAGGCGGCTGTCACTTGCGCCTGATCAGGTGTAGGCGACGAAGGTCTGCTGCTGCTCGCCGAGCCGCTGGATCCCAAGCCTGACGACGTCACCGGGCTTCAGGAATTTCGGCGTCGGTTTGATTCCCGCGCCGACACCGGCGGGCGTTCCCGTCAGAATCACGTCGCCCGGCACGAGGGTCATGAACTTGCTGAGATAGCTGACGATGACCGCTACACTGAAGATCATGTTCCTCGTATTGCCGTTCTGGTAGCGCTGGCCGTTTACTTCCAGCCACATATCGAGGGACTGCGGGTCGCCGACTTCATCCGCTGTCACGAGCCAGGGCCCGAGCGGGCCGAAGCCCTCGCAGCTCTTCCCCTTCGTCCACTGACCGCCGCGCTCGAGCTGGAACGCTCGCTCCGACACGTCATGGCCGATCATGTAGCCGGCGACATAGGTCAGGGCGTCCTTTTCCTCGACATGCCGCGCCCGCCGGCCGATGACGACGCCCAGCTCGACCTCCCAATCGGTTTTCTCTCCCCCCAGCGGGATGGTAACATCGTCGTTCGGCCCCGTCGCCGCGCATGATTTTACGAAGATCACTGGTTCGGCGGGAGCAGGAAGGCCCGACTCTTCGGCGTGATCGGAATAGTTCAGGCCGATACAGATCATGCGCTGCACGTCGCCCACCGACGGCCCAAGCCGGGGCGACCCGGAGACGATCGGAAAGCTGTCCGAGTCGGTTCGGGACAACTGGTAGAGACTGGCAGGTGAAAGCGCATCGTCCGACAGGTCGGCGACATGCCGGGAAATATCGCGGATGTTTCCATCGGAATCGAGCAGTCCGGGTTTTTCATTGCCCGGCTCGCCATATCGAAGCAGTTTCATCTCATCTCCTTTGATCATGTTTCTTGGGTGGTGCCGGTGAGGGGACCGGCGGCGCTATCGTGCGTTCCGCGCGTCTTCCACGACGCTCACGTCCCCGACGACGGCGCCACGCGAGAGAGGACCAACCGTCGCCCGATAAACTGCGAGCCAGCCCTTTCTGGAGGGAGGCAAGGAAAGTGGCTGGCTGATCCTGCGCGTCATCTCGTCGTGGTCGACGAGAAGGTCGACGACGCGACGATTGAGATCGATGGCGATCGTGTCGGCGTCCCTGACATAGGCCAGCGGTCCGCCTTCGGCGGCCTCGGGCATCACCTGCCCGATCGTGATCCCGCTGTTTAGGCCCGAAAGCTCGCCGTCGGTGACGACGGCCACCTCGCCGGCAAGCCCCGTGCCCTGAAGCGCCGCCATGAAACTGGCAGCGAAGACCGTTCCGGGACCGCCCTTCGGGCCCATCATCCGCAGAACGACGACCTCGCCGCTGCTGATACACTCGGGGTGACGCGGGTTGAGCCGTTCGATCGCCTCGGCCTCATTCTCGAAGACGCGCGCACGCCCGTCGAACTTCCGGATATGCACGGGAACGGCCGCGATCTTGACGACCGCTCCAAGCGGCGCGAGCGAGCCGCGTACGATCGTCAGGCCGGGTTCGTCGGAGCATGGGGAGTCGAGCGTCGCGAGATAGGGACTGTCGGGATCCGGTGACGCGTCGGTGATGTCGCCGACCGTCCTGCCGGATACGGTCATCGCCTCGCGATCGAGAATTGCGGCGAGCGCCTTCATCGCGGCGCGGCAGCCTCCCGCAGCCTCGAAGTCCTCTATTCGGGTTGAGCCGTTGGGTCTGATCTGCGCGATCAGCGGAACCTCGGAAGATATCCGCTCCACCTCGGCCGTTACGTCCAGCTCGAGCTCGGCCTCGTGCGCCACCGCCGCGAGGTGCCGCACGACGTTTACCGAGGTTCCAAGGGCGACGGCGACACGGATCGCATTGCGAAACGCGGCCGCGGTGAGAACTTGACGGGGCCGAAGATCTTCCAGAACCATCTCGACGATCCGCTTGCCCGCAGCGTCGCAAAGACCGTAAAGGCGTTCGGACCCGGCACGTATAGGCGAATTTCCGGGAAGCGTCATGCCGAGCGCGTCGGCAAGAATGTGCATGGAATTCGCCGTCGCGAGACCGGCGCAGACGCCCGGCCCCTGAATGGCGAAGCGGCTCAGTTTCGTCAGGCGATCGAGGTCGATGTCGCCGGCCTTGTAACTTCCGACGGAGTTGTAAAGCGTCTCGATGTCGATGTGCTTCTCGCCGCACGCGCTGCCCAGCTGGTAGCCGCAAGCGATTACGATCGACGGTATGTTGAGCCGTGCGGCCGCCATGAGATGGGCCGGCGTGGTCTTGTCGCACGATGACAGCAGGATCATACCGTCGAGCTGAGCGCCCTCGATCTGGACCTCGACGTCGAAGGACATGAGATCGCGGGTCGGCATCAGGTAGCGGCCCTGCAAGCCGGCGCTTGTCACGAAATCCGACGAGGCGGCCGTGCGGACCTCGAAAGGCAATCCGCCATTGGCACGAATGGCAGCCTCGACCCGCGCCGTCACCTCATCGAGATGCTGAAAGCACACGGACAGCTTGCTCGATGTGTTGACGATCGCGATCTTGGGCTTCTCGAAGTCTTCTTCGGGAATGCCCATTGCTAGCCACTGGGCGCGACGCACCGCCCATCTGGTGCTGCCCGGTTCAAAATTGCTTCGCAGGTTCGGCTTTTTTTGACTATGGGCAGTCATCGAGCTGTGCGCCTTCATTGTTGAGAATTTCTCGGATCTTCCGCCCGTCGATCGCGCGCAGCGCGATGCTGCCGGACACCGCCAATGCTGCCGCGTGACCCACGGCCTGCCCGTATGAAAAGCACTGGGCGGTGACCCGGGCCGAGGCGACGGCCTCATGCTCCGCCGACAGGCACCGGCCCGCGAAAAGCAGCCCCTCGCCGCGGACCGGAACGAAGCAGCGGAACGGGATCTCGTAGAAGTCGTTCTTGATCCAGTTGACGATCGGCTTCTGGCCGGAATGGAGCTCGATCGGCCAGGGCGATCGGGCAATGCCATCGGCGAATTTCGCGGCATGGACGACATCGTCGTTCCTGAGGACGTAGGTCCCCAGGCCCTGACGGGTCTGGCGAACGCCTACCTGGATGGCCGTGTCGTTGACCCAGCTTTGCTCGCATCCAACAAGCGTATCCCTGAAAAACCGAGCATACTCCCTCACCTGACGTCGCCCGGCCAGTTCCGCCTCGGTGAAATCGGCGGCATAGAGCGGATTGAGCTCCCTCCCGTCGGACCCGACGATACGCGTGCAGTTGCACAGCAGCTCGCCGGGGCGTGTCGTCGGAAACAGCCAGATCTTCGACCGGGGAAGATCGTATTTCCGGCTTTCCACCGCTTCCTGGATCAAGGAGGTGACCGCAGCCGGCATAATCGTATCGCTGCCGAAATGCGACTGGAAGCGGTCGACGTCTACGCCGAGAAGCCGGAAGATCATGGTCGGGTTTTGAACCCGGCCATCGGCGCCGATGAATGTTTCGAAGCCCGCCATCGCGACGATGTCGGCGTCGCCACTGGCGTCGATGACGGTGGCGGCGCGAACGTCCAGCACTCCTTCCTTGCAATAGGCCGAAACCCCGACCACCCGATCGCCGTCGAGAAGCACGCCGGTAACGGT
>NZ_RZST01000314.1:0-6851 GCF_003997575.1 Mesorhizobium sp. M1A.F.Ca.IN.022.07.1.1 | reverse complement strand
CTCCGCAATCGGATCGCGCGCAGGCGTTTGCCCACCCGATGCATCAACGCAAAAATGTAATTGCAGATCCGATCGATCTGCCTTGACTTGGATCAAGGCAGGAACGTTATTCCGTCAGCCGGCCTTTGCGAGCGTCCCTAGCCAGGGCAGAAGGCCGAATGCAGAGCCTCGACAACCGTCAGCACTTCCGGCCTGGTGATGCGGTAGTAGACGGTCGTCCCGTCGCGGCGGGCTTCCACCAGCCCATCAGCTCTAAGCCGCATAAGCTGTTGCGACATCGGCACCTGGTCGATGTCGAGCAGTTCTCGCAGTTCTGCCACCGAGCGCTCCTCGTTTCCGAGCGCGCACAGGACGAGCAGTCGCTGTGGATGGGACATGCTCCGGAGCAGTTCCGCCGCCTTGCCCGAGGCCGGGATCAATTCTCTTACATTCATGTTCTTGAATTTATAATCTTTGAATGTTACATGCAAGCTTGCCGTTCGGGTTTACCGACGCCTTACGATCGCGCCGCCTCGTTTGGAATTGAGCTCGATCAATGCGGAACGCGGCCTTCCCGCGCAGGATATTTTGCGGAAGGTCGAAGCAATGGGAGGATCATCATGTCACACATCGTCGTCCTCGGAGCAGGTCTCGGCGGCACGATCATGGCATACGAAATGCGTGACAAGATGCGCCGCGAGGATCGCCTGACCGTCATCACGCTCGGAACGTCCTATTCCTTCGTGCCTTCCAACCCCTGGGTGGCCGTCGGCTGGCGGGAGCGCGATGACGTTACCGTCGATTTGACGGCTACTTTCCAGCGGCGCGGCATCGCGCTGCGTTCCGAAGGTGCGAAAAAAGTGCATCCGAAGGAAAACCGCGTCGAACTCAACGACGGCTCCTTCGTCGACTATGACTATCTGATCATCGCGACCGGCCCCGATCTCGCCTTCGATGAGGTGGCGGGTCTCGGGCCTGTCGGCCATACCCAGTCCATTTGCCAGATCGACCATGCCGTCGCCACGCGCGCGAAGTTCGAGGAACTGGTCCGCAAGCCCGGGCCGATCGTCGTGGGTGCGATTCAGGGCGCATCCTGCTACGGTCCGGCCTACGAATTCGCCTTCATCCTAGACACCGCTTTGCGCAAGGCCAAGGTGCGCGACCGGGTGCCCATGACATTCGTGACGCCGGAGCCCTATATCGGCCATCTCGGGCTTGACGGGGTCGGCGACACCAAGGGCCTGCTCGAAAGCGCCATGCGCGATCGCCACATCAAATGGATCACCAACGCCAAGGTGGCTTCGGTCGACGCCGACATGATGCATGTCGAGGAAGTCAACGACGACGGGACGACCAAAGCCAAGCACGACCTGCCCTTCGCCTTCTCGATGATGCTGCCTGCCTTCCGCGGCGTTCCCGCGCTGATGGGGATCGAGGGCCTAGTCAATCCGCGCGGCTTCGTCACCATCGACAAGCATCAGCGCAACCAGGTTCATCCCAACGTCTTCGCGATCGGCGTCTGCGTCGCCATTCCGCCGGTCGGCAAGACGCCGCTTCCTGTCGGCGTTCCCAAGACCGGCTTCATGATCGAATCCATGGTTACGGCCACCGCCGAGAACATCGGCGCGCTGTTGCGCGGCGACGAGCCCAGGGCCATCGCTACCTGGAATGCGGTCTGCCTCGCCGATTTCGGCGATGAAGGCATAGCCTTTGTCGCGCAACCGCAGATCCCTCCCCGCAACGTCAACTGGTCCTCGCAGGGCAAATGGGTCCACGCGGCGAAGGTCGGGTTCGAGAAATACTTCCTCCATAAGGTGCGGCAGGGAAAGAGTGAGACCTTCTACGAGGGGCTAGCGCTCGACGTTCTCGGCATCAAGAAACTCAAGGCCATCCATATAGAGCCGGCCGAATAGACTGGCCAACATTCAGGAGAAGATGATGACGATAGACAAGGCAGTTCTGATGTTTGCGGGCTTGATGGTGCTGATATCGCTCACGCTCGGCATCTACTATTCGCCCTACTGGTTCCTGCTGACGGCATTCGCCGGGCTCAACATGGTGCAGGCCTCGGTCACGGGCTTCTGCCCGGCAGCGATGGTCTTCAAGAAGCTCGGCTGCAAGCCGGGTGCAGCGTTCAAGTAAGGGCACGTCATCGAGCAAGGGCCGCTAAGCCGGGAGGCGGCTCAGTCGCCTCCATATCCATTTCAACCGACTGAGATTAGCCAATGAGACCACTGCATTCGGCCCTCGCGAACATCCTTCTGATCGGAGCCGCCGGCCTTGTCGTAGTCGATGCGCGCGCCGCCGAATTCCTGGTCAAGGCCACGACCGTCACCGAGATGAAGGCGGTGTACGGACAGGTGGAGAGCCGCACCATCCTGCCGGCCCGGGCGAGGATTTCGGGAACCGTCTCATCCATCCGGGTCACCGAAGGCGCCCAGGTGGGCAAGGGCGACGTGATCGCCACTGTGGTCGACGACAAGCTCGCGTTGCAGCTCAGAGCCGCAGACGCCAAGATCGCAGCGTTGAATTCGCAACTCGATAGCGCCCGCACCGATCTGCAGCGCTCGCAGGATCTGCTGGCCAAGGGTGCCGCCGCCCAAAGCCGGGTCGATGCAGCAAAGACGCAGTTCGATGTCGTCACGAACCAGCTCGCGGCTGCGATTGCCGAGAAGGCGGTCATCGAGCAAACCGCGAAAGAAGGCGATATCCTGGCTCCGGCCGACGGACGGGTGCTGACGGTTCCCGTGGCCGCCGGCTCGGTGATAGTGGCGGGCGAACCCGTCGCGCGGGTGGCATCGGGCCAGTATTATCTGCGCCTGTCTTTGCCGGAACGGCACGCCGTCGAGATAACGGAAGGCGCCCGCGTCGATATCGGCGAACGCGGCAAGGGTACCAATGCCGGCTTCGTCAAGGCTGGGGAAGGCCGGATCGCAAAGGTCTACCCGGAGATCGAGAACGGTCGCGTGATTGCCGACGTCGAAGTCGCCGACATCGGGACCTATTTCGTCAACGAGCGCACCCTCGTGTCCATACCGGTTGCAAAGCGGACCATGTTGGGCGTTCCGCCTGAGGCACTCAGGATCGCCCACGGCATAGACTATGTCACAGTCGAGACAGCGGAGGGGCCGCTTGATGTCGCCGTCGTGCGGGGTGGTACATTCCAGGACTCCGGCCAGACGCGCGTCGAAATCCTGAGCGGTCTTGCCGATGGCGATAAGGTCGTCCTGCCATGAAACTTGGCATCGCCGGCTGGCTTACCCGCTCCTTCATCGTATCGCCGCTGACGCCACTGTTCCTGCTGGCGGCACTGGCGCTCGGGCTTGTGGCCCTGGTCACCCTGCCGCGTGAGGAGGAGCCGCAGATCTCCGTGCCCATGGTCGACATCCACGTCTCCGCGAACGGCCTGAAAGCCGAGGATGCCGTCAAGCTCGTGACCGAGCCGCTGGAGACGATCATAAAAGGCATAGACGGCGTGGAGCACGTCTACTCCCAGACCACCGATGACGGCGCGCTGGTGACCGCCCGCTTCAAGGTCGGCACCAGTTCGGATGCCGCGATCCTGCGCATCCACGAAAAGGTCCGCGCCAACATGGATCGCATTCCCGTCGGAATCCCGGAGCCGCTGATCGTTGGGCGCGGCATCGACGACGTTGCCATAGTGGTGGTGACACTGACGCCGGCGTCGCAGGCGGCGGCGCGGTATTCCTCGGCGGACCTGACGCGTCTTGCGCATGAGCTGCAGGTCGAGGTCGCAAAGCTTCCCGATATCGGTCTCACTTACGTCGTTGGCGAGCAGCCGGATGAAATCCAGGTCGAGCCGGATCCGGAAAAGCTCTCGCTTTATGGCATCACGCTGCAGCAGCTCACGGGCAAGATCGCGGGCGCCAACCGCTCTTTCCAGATCGGCACGGTCCGCGACGAGGGCAATCAACGGGTGCTGGTGGCTGGCCAGACGCTGCAGGCTTCGTCCGATATCGGCAACCTTTTGTTGACGGCCCGCGACGGCCGCCCGGTCTATGTCCGCGACGTCGCCAGCATCGTGCTCGCGACGTCGCCGGCGGAGAACCGCGTCACCAACATCGTCAAGTCTGACGCGGGCACGGAGCGAACGCCGGCCGTGTCGGTTGCGATCGCGAAGCGACCGGGCACCAACGCGGTCGTCATCTCAGACACGATCGTCAAGCGCCTCGAGCAGGTGCGCGGCCAAATCTTCCCAAAGGACGTCGAGATGCGCGTGACGCGCAACTACGGCGAGACGGCCAATCAGAAGGCCAACGAACTGCTCTTCCACCTGGGCCTGGCAACCATCTCCATCGTGCTCCTGGTCGCCATCGCCATCGGCTGGCGAGAAGCGCTGGTGGTGGCCGTGGTGATACCCACGACGATCCTCCTGACCATGTTCGCATCTCGCATCATGGGCTATACGCTGAACCGCGTCAGCCTGTTCGCGCTGATCTTCTCCATCGGCATCCTCGTCGACGACGCGATCGTGGTCATCGAGAACGTCGCGCGCCACTGGGCGATGGACGATGGGCGTTCCCGCACCCAGGCGGCGATCGATGCGGTCGCCGAGGTCGGCAACCCTACCATCGTGGCGACCTTAACCGTGGTGGCGGCGCTGCTTCCTATGCTGTTCGTCTCCGGCCTCATGGGGCCGTATATGAGCCCGATCCCGGCCAACGCCTCGGCTGCGATGCTCTTCTCCTTCTTCGTCGCGGTGATGCTGACACCATGGCTCATGATGAAGCTCGGCGGAAAGGTCGGCGCGCATGGCCACGCCGCCAGCGCGCACGGCGGCATGCTGGGCCGTATCTATGTCATGGTGGCGCGGCCGATCTTGATGTCGCGGTTTCGGGCGTGGACCTTCCTTCTGGTCGTGGGCATTGCGACGATCGGATCCATGGCGCTGATCTACACCAGGCACGTGACGGTGAAACTGCTGCCTTTCGACAACAAGACTGACCTGCAGGTCGTGGCGGACCTGCCCAAGGGATCGTCGGTCGAGGACACCGACCGGCTGCTGCAAGCGGCCGTGAACCGGCTGGCCTCCGCGCCGGAAGTGGTGTCGTTCCAGACCTACGCGGGCGCCGCCGCGCCTTTCAACTTCAACGGCCTGGTGCGCCACTACTACCTGCGATCTGGCCCCGAGCAGGGCGACATCGCCGTCAACCTGATTCCCAAGGGCGACCGCAGCCGTGCCAGTCACGCCATCGCGCTCGACTTGCGCGAGCGACTGAAGGGAATGGCGATGCCGGCCGGCACCGTGCTGAAGGTGGTCGAGCCACCCCCCGGGCCGCCGGTGCTCGGCACGCTGCTGGCCGAAGTCTACGGTCCCGACGCCGAAACCCGCCGCGCGGTTGCGGCCAAGATTCGCGAGACCTTCGCCAGCATCCCGTTCATCGTCGACGTCGACGACAGCTTTCACAACCAGCCGGAGCGCCTCCGGCTTTCGCTCGACCAGGACAGCCTCGAATATTACAAGGTCGAGCAGGCGGACGTGTACGACACGCTGGGCTATCTCTACGGCGGGGCCACCGTCGGTTATTCCCACCGGGGCGGCGGGCGCCTGCCGATCCCGATCCGCGTCGCCTTGTCGAAGGGAAACGGCGTGGTCGACCAGCGCGTCTTGGCCACCCCTGTGGCGGCCAACGCGCTGCCCGGCGCGCGCGACGTTGTCGAGCTTGGTGATGTCGTGCGGGTGAGCAGGGAGCAGGCCTCCTATCCGATCTTTCGCCACAACGGACGCCCGGCCGAGATGGTGATGGGCGAACTGGCGGGCGCGTTCGAGGCGCCGGTCTATGGCATGCTCGCAGTGGACGACGCGATCGCAAAAGCCGACTGGGGCAACGTCCCCAAGCCGGCGATCGCGCTCCACGGCCAGCCGGACGACGAATCCAAGTCTACTCTGTTGTGGGACGGCGAGTGGGAGGTGACCTGGGTGACGTTCCGCGACATGGGCGCCGCCTTCATGGTGGCGATCCTCGGCATCTATATCCTGGTCGTCGCGCAGTTCAGCTCATTCAAGCTGCCGCTGGTGATCCTCACCCCGATCCCGCTGACACTGATCGGCATCATGTTCGGCCATTGGGCCTTCGCGGCCCCCTTCACCGCCACCTCGATGATCGGCTTCATTGCGCTCGCTGGCATTATCGTGCGCAACTCTATCCTCCTGGTGGATTTCATCCGGCATGCCAGGGAGTCCGACGGACCGCTCGTTCATGTGCTGCTCAAGGCCGGCGCGATCCGCTTCAAGCCGATCCTTTTGACCGCGCTTGCGGCGATGATCGGCGCCGCGGTGATCCTGACCGATCCGATCTTCCAGGGTCTCGCCATCTCGTTGCTGTTCGGCCTCGCCTCGTCGACGCTGCTGACGGTGCTGGTTATCCCGGCGATCTATGTGGCGCTGCGCGGCGAGCCGGCCGCCGGTGCCGATCAGAGCGAATCTTAGCTCTAGCGGAAATCACCGAGGACGCCGAAGGCTATCAAGATCGCTCCAAAGGAAATCAGAACCGGTGGGCCTGTCGTCCAATCGACGATGGCTGCCCAAACACTCGTAGCTCCGCCCGCAACGATGGAGCGCAGAATGATCTCACGCCAGCCCGGCACCGACTATTCTCCGATACTGGGATTGGTTGGCGCCGCGCACCTTGACGCTACCGTGGAGCAGACGTTCCACAGCCGCGAACCGATCGGACGGCAAATGAGACAGTTCGATTTCGTGTGCGAGGTCCGCTGAGTACTCTCGGAACGGCACAAGATTGATGACGGGAACGCCAATCAGCACGGGTACGGAAAGTTCGAGCGCCTTGGCAATCAGAGCCCTGAAACCACCTCCTTCGGCCTCGGTCTTGCCGAATTTGCCGAGAACC
>NZ_RZST01000313.1:0-6851 GCF_003997575.1 Mesorhizobium sp. M1A.F.Ca.IN.022.07.1.1 | reverse complement strand
GCTGGGCGCCGCCTATGGCTGGGAGCGGCCCAACTGGTTCGCGCCGGCCAGCACCGACCGCAACCCGCCGCTGACCTTCAAACGCCCCGGCTGGCTCGGCGCGGTGAAAGGCGAGTGCCTCGCGGTCCGCGACAGCGCCGGCGTCATCGACCTTTCGGCCTTCTCGAAATTCGAGGTGAGCGGGCCGGACGCCGAAGCCTTCATGGCTTCATTGGGCGCCAACACGCCGCCATCGCGCCTCGGCCGCATCGGTCTCATCCACGTTCTGACTGAGAGAGGCGGTGTCGCATCCGAGTTCACGGTCACGCGGCTCGAGCAGCACCGTTTCTACCTGACCAGCGCGGCGCTGGCGGAACGGCACGACGAAGACCTGCTTCGCGCCCGGTCGGCCTCGTTCGCCGGTGTCGTCATCGAGAACATCACCGAGAGACGCGGCGTCCTTGGCGTCATGGGCCCGAACGCGGCCGAGATTCTGCAGGCGGTCAGCGAGGTCGATTTCTCCAGCGCGGCCTTCCCTTGGCTGTCGGCGCAGACGATCAAGATCGCCGGCATCAAGCTGACGGCGCTTCGCGTGTCCTACGCCGGCGAGCCGGGATGGGAGCTGCATGTCCAGCTCGCGCAGTTCCGGCGGCTCTACGAAACGGTCGTCAACACCGGCGCCAAGCATGGCCTCCATCCCTTCGGCGTCTATGCCTCGAACTTCATGCGGCTGGAGAAGGGTTATCGCGGCTGGGGCGCGGACCTCACGACCGAGCGCACGCCGCTCGAGGCCGGACTGGGCGCCCTGGTCAAGGCGGACGGCCGTTGCTTCATCGGCCGCGAGGCGATGCTGGAACGCCAGAAGGCTAACCCCTGGCGGATGGCGCTGCTGGAGATCGAGGACGATGACGAACGGCTCCCGTTCTACGGCCATGCCGTCCTGCAAGACGGCCGGCCGGTCGGCGTCATCACTAGCGGCGGCTATGGCTTCCGCACCAATAAGGTGCTGGCGCTCGCCTATCTCAGGCCGGGGGTGCCCGAAGGCGAGTTCGGCGTCTCGATCCTGGGCAAGGAACTCGCGGCGCGCGAACTGCAGGAAGCGCCCTACGATCCACGAAATCTGCGGCTGCGCGGACTGGACCATTTGCAGCCCGCCGCATCCGTCTGAACGTCTGGAGGCACATAATGGAAGATGTCGTCACACATGGCGAAGCCGCACCCCCGGCACGGTCCCGTGGCCGCGCCGCGCGCCTCGTGCAACGCGGCGCGCAGGAACCGCGCCGCCCCTATATCAGCCGCAGGATCGGCACGTTCAACATCCTCGACGAGGAGGGGTTGAGCCTGATCGAAGCCAATGCCGACCGCCTGCTCAAGGAGGTCGGCATGGAATTCCATGACGACCCGGAAATCCTGGATCTCTTCCGCACCGCCGGCGCCGATGTGAAAGGAACGCGTGTCCGCTTCGAGCCCGGCATGTGCCGCAAGCTCGTCCAGGCGACGGCGCCGCGGCAATTCAAGCAGCATGCCCGCAACCCTACCAACACCGTCGTGATCGGCGGCGACAACACGGTGCTTTGCCCGTCCTGGGGTCCGCCCTTCGTGCATGATCTCGACCGGGGCCGTCGCTATGCGACACTGAACGACTTCCGCGACCTGGTGCGGATCCATCAGATGATCCCGTACCTGCACCATTCCGGCGGAGTAGTCTGCGAACCGGTCGACCTCCCGGCGAACAAGCGCCATCTCGACATGCTCTACACGCATGTGCGCTATTCGGATCGCCCTTTCATGGGGGCGTTCATCGGCTCCATGCGGGCGCAGGACGCGGTCGACATCGCCAAGATCGTCTTCGGTGAGGCGTTCATTGCGGAGAACGCCGTGCTCTACAACGTCAGCAACACCAATGCGCCGCTGGTGCTCGACGCCAACATGTCGGGCTCGCTCAAGGTCTATGCGCGCAACAACCAGCCGGTCGCTTGCACGCCTTGGACGCTCGCCGGCGCGATGAGCCCCTGCACCGTCGCCGGCACGCTGGCGCAGGTGCTTGCCGAGGCGCTTGCGTGTCTCGCTCTCGTCCAGCTCATCAATCCGGGAGCGCCCTGCCTCATGGGGAGCTTCGCCAGCACCATCTCGATGCAAAGCGGCGCGCCGACTTTCGGCACGCCGGAAGCGGCGAAGATGGTTCTGGCGGCGGGTCAGCTGGCGCGCAGGGTCGGCGTGCCGTTCCACACCGTCGGCACGCTCTCGGCATCCAAGCTGCCCGACGCGCAGGCGGAGCAGGAAGGGACCTGGGGCTTGCTGATGTCGCTTCTCGCCGGCGCCAACGTCATCAACCACGCGACAGGATGGCTGGAGGGTGGGCTCGTCACCGGCTTCGAGAAGACCATCATCGACGCCGACCTTTGCGGCAAGGTGATGAGCCTGTTCGAGGGCATCGACCTGTCGGAAAATGCGCAGGCGATGGACGCCATCGAAGAAGTCGGGCCCGGCTCGCACTTCCTCGGCAGCGCCCATACGCAGTCAAACTTCCTGTCGGCCTTCTACCGCTCGACGATCAGCGACAACAATTCGTTCGAGCAGTGGAATTCCGAGGGCGGGCTGGACGCCGCCCAGCGCGCCAATCGCCAGTGGAAGAAGCTTCTGAGCGACTATGCTGACCCCGGCCTCGATCCGGCGATCGACGAAGAATTGCGGGCCTTCATCGCCAGGCGCAAGGAGAGCATGCCCGACCAGGACTATTTCTGAACGGCAGGCAATCGCCATTCAAAGGTGGGGCTGGCCGGGGGCGCCGGGTTCCGCGTGTTGGCCGGCGCAACCTCTTTGAGAGCATCGGCCTAACACGGGTATCTACTTAGTTCTTCCCTGCACGATACGGTCGATGATCATGGCGCAGAGAAGAATGGCGAAGCCCGCGAGCAGTCCCTGCCCGACCGCCGCATATTGAAGGGCATTGAGCACATCTTCACCGAGCCCCTTGGCGCCGATGAGGGAAGCGATGACCACCATGGAAAGGCACATCAGAATGGTCTGGTTGATGCCGGCCATGATGGAAGGCATTGCAAGCGGGAGGTCGACCCGCGTCAGGAGAAACCATCTCGTCGCGCCGTAGGCTTGCGCGGCCTCTCTTATGGCCGGCGAGACGCCCTGCAGGCCGAGTGCGGTCAAGCGCACGACCGGGGGCGTGCCGAAAATCAGCGTCGCGATGACCCCCGGCGGCTTGCCGATGCCGAACAGCGCGATCACCGGGATCAGATAGACGAACGCTGGCATGGTTTGCATGAAGTCGAGCACTGGCCGCACGGCGGCGTAGACGCGCGGCCGGCGTCCACACCATATCCCAAGCGGGATTCCGATCGCGAGGCAAAGAATTGCCGATGTGCCCAGCAGGGCGACCGTTTCCAGGCTCTTTTCCCAAAAGCCGAGTACGGCAAGATAGGCGAGCGCAGCGGCGGTGAAGACGGCGACTCGTGGTCCAGCCAGTTGCCAGGCAAGGGCGAGAATGATCGCCATCGTCACTGGCCAGGGCATCCCCGTCAGCCCATAGGCCAAGCCATCGAGCACCAACGATATTGCGGCTGTGATGCCCCCGAAGAAGCCGTCCCCGAGATGCGATATCGCTCCCATCAGGCTGTCCAGCCACGATGACAAGGTGGCCTGCCACTCGCGGTTCGACGGCGCGGCAGTCAGCCAGACGGCTGGTGTCGGTGCGGCGAAGCGATAAGCCGAAAGCCCGTAAGCCGCGATACAGAAGGCAAAAGCGCATAGCGACAGCGGGTAATTGAGCCCGTGCTGAAGCGTCGGCTTCGAACGCCAGCGCGCGAAGCGTCGCTCGAGCATCCTATTGGCAAGAAAGCCGGCGACCAGCCGGGCGAGGAGCAAAGTGACGAGACCGGACCCAATTACAAGCGGCGCCTTTGCCTTTGCGGCCTCAGCCTGCAGTCTGGCATTGTTGGCAGCTTTCTCCAGAGCGACCGCTGATGATTTCAGCCCTGCCGCGTTGTCCGCCCCCGCCGCCTCGGCGGCCTTTGCCTGTTCGGCGCGCGCCTGCGCCTGCTTGGTGACGCGTTCGGCTCGTGCTTGCTCGGTCGCGCCGAGATTACCCGCCGCGCCGACGCCGATCTGAACCACCGCAAGCGTCTCCAGCAAGAAGGTGAGCCAGAACAGCAGTGTGATGCCTCGGGCTGCAGCCCACACCGGCCCAAGCAGCGCGGCCGCCAGGTTGAACGGCCAGACGGCACCGGAAGCCTGCCGGATGCGGGCGAACACCTCGGCGTAATATTCCGGATTGCGGACGACGAACTCCCGGACCAGCCCGTCCTCTCCCGGTGAAGCGTGTTCTATCGATCGCACGGCGACCGGATCATGGGCGTTCACGTTCTTCGCCCTTTCGCAAACCGTCGAGCAGGATCTGTCTGTCGATGACACCGATGACAGACCCATCGGGATCTGTCACGGCAAGCGGTGCGGCATCCTGCGCCGCGAGTTCGACGAGTTCTGCGAGCGTTTCTCGGGAATCCACCCTGCGCAACCGCTCGACGTCAAGCTCGGGGCGGTGCCGGCTCCTGAAATTCTCGACCGCCTCCATGATGCGTCCGGCGGTGATCACCTTCAGGCGCGAGATGTCGGCGACAAATTTCGCGACATAGTCATGCTTCGGCGATGTGACGATCTCCTCCGGCGTGTCGGTCTGGACGATGACGCCGTCTTTCATGATCGCGATGCGGTCGCCGATCCGGATCGCCTCGTCGAGGTCATGGGTTATGAAGATCACCGTCTTGCCCATCGAGCGCGAAAGGGCCAGGAACTCGTCCTGCAGCTGCCGCCTGATCAGCGGATCGAGCGCGCTGAACGGCTCATCCATCAGGAGGATCGCCGGATCGGCAGCCAAAGCCCGGGCGAGTCCGACGCGCTGCTGCATGCCGCCCGAGAGTTCATGGCAGTAACGGTCCCCCCAGCCCGACAGGTTCACCTTGACGAGCGCGGCCTCGGCGGCATCGAATCTGCGCTGTTTGTTTGCTGCTTGGATCTCCAGCGGAAGCGCGACGTTGTCGCGCACGGTCCGGTGCGGAAGCAGACCGAAGCTCTGGAACACCATGGCTATCTTGCGAGACCGCAATGCCCTCAACTCATCGGGCGACTTGGCCATGACGTTTTCGCCATTGACGAAAATCTCGCCGGCGGACGGCTCGAGAAGACGGTTTATATGGCGGATCAACGTCGATTTGCCACTGCCCGACAGGCCCATGACGCAGAAGATTTCACCCGGCCGAACCGCGATGTTGACATCGGCCACGCCCACGACACAGCCGCAGCCCCCGGCGACTTCGTCCTTGTCGAGGCCGTCGCGCAAAATCGCCGCCATCGCCTCCGGCGCGCTGGGGCCAAAGATTTTCCAGACTCCCTTCATGATGATGGCGGCAGCGTGGGTTACCGCGTTTGCGCGGTCCGCCGAGCCGGCTCCGCCCGATGCACTGACCGGTGCCGCGTCCACCGCTACAGCTCCCGCCCGATCACGGATTTGAGCCGCCGGGCGATGATGCAGGCCCGCTCAGAGCCTGCAATCTCAGTCATGGACTTCAATGACCAAACCACTTCGCCACCTCATCGGGGTGGGCTTTAATCCATTCCTTCGCCACATCGTCTGCCGGCTTCTTATCGACGATGATTGCGTAGGCCCATTTGCTGATGTCGTCCGGATTGAAAGTAATCCGATCCAGAGCGGCGGTGAGCTCCGGTTGCCGCTGCGCCAGCGAAGCGGCATAGGCAATGTGCACTGTCGTGTCAGCATAAGCGGACGACACTTTCGATTTCTCGAACCATTGAGGATCCTCGCTCGGCTGCAGCATCACGAACTTGGCTGGGTCGTGTTTCGGCTCGGAAAGGAAGGCAAGCTTGTAGCGGGCGAAATTCTGATGAGGACCGTAGCAGTAGCCGACCCATGGCTTGTCGGCCTTCGCGGCGCGATCGAGCGAGGCGGCAGCCACCGCTTCGTCGGTCACCTGTAGATCGAAGAAATCGGCGAAGCCATAGTCGCGGGCACGCACCTTTTCGATGTTGGTCGACTGCCAGCCTGAAGCGCCGATCCAGATTTCGCCTTTGCCGTCGCCATTGGTATCGAAGATCTTGGCGTTATCTGGATTGGCGAGATCGGCGACGTCCTTGATCCCATATTTGTCGACTGTGACCTGGGTCACGCAGTAGCCTTGCTTGGCTTCGTAGCCATTCAGGGCGAGTTTTACGGTGCCCGCGCCTTTAACATATTTGTCGACGAGACCCTGCTGGTTCGGCAACCAGACGTCCGGCCAGACATCAACCTCGCCCTTGTTGCGATCCATCGCTTCCCAGATGACCGGGACGGCGGTGGTGGTGACGGTGGAAACGTCGAGTCCGAGTTCTTGCTCGGCTGCATTCTTGATCACGTTCATGACCGCCGTCGCCGTTGCGTAATTCGGGTCCGGCATGGTGACGTCAGCAGCGGATGCCGATGCGATCGGCGCCAGCAACAGCATGCCAAGAGCCGGTGCAAGAAGATGATGTTTCATGTTGTTCCCCACTTGAGTTGCGCTGATTTTTCTCAGTTTATTCGTCACGTTATCGGAACGTGCAGGCAATCCATCCCAAATTGTGCCGCATTAGCAAAAACGATGAGGCGCATAAGACGCCTGCTTCGGGTAACGGCGCCTAACCGGTCGCTAAGGCGCGCCGCTCTGATCAGGCCGTCACGTAAATGCTCCCGGCCTCGACCGTGACTGGGAACGTCCGCGCGCGAACGGACGGGTTGACCAGGGCCGCACCCGTCTGGATGTCGAACTCCCACCCATGCCAGGCGCAGCGAACGATTTCGTTCTCGCGGTGGTAGATGAATTCGGGTC
>NZ_RZST01000312.1:0-6915 GCF_003997575.1 Mesorhizobium sp. M1A.F.Ca.IN.022.07.1.1 | reverse complement strand
GGCCTGTGCTCTTCGGCGATACGGCCGGCCACCAAATCGCGCCAGGCAGCGTCGTCTGTCATCCGTCGGATTGCGCCATACCAGCCGATCTGATCGGTCGAACCGACCGCGGGCATCAGGCCGCCGGTCGCTTCGATCAGCGACGGCGTGGTCGAGACGATGACCGGGACTCCGAAATCCAGACACTCCGAAGCTGCATAGCCCCAGCCCTCGATATGCGAGGGGAAAACGCCGAAGGTGGCACTTCGATAATAGCCGATAAGCTCCTCGTCGCTGACCGGACCCGCGAAGATGATCTTTTCTTTCAGCCCCGGATGAGCCTTGAGATAGGCGCTGAGCTCCTCGACCATCCAGCCCCAGCGGCCGACGCAGACGAGCTTCGGCAGCCGAACGCCTTCGTCGAGCGCCTGCTGCCAGATGCGGGCGAGCATGATGTGGTTCTTCCGGATCTCTATGGTCGAGCAATAAAGGATGTAGGGCTCGCCAGCCTCGAGCCGCGACGTCATCCTCAGCCGCGCGGCCCTCTCATGCAGCAGCGACGGCATTGGGAAGCGATGGACGACCGGCAGATCTATTCCGGCCTTGCGCATGTGATCGCCTAGCATCGTCGCCGCGGTCTCGGAGGTGCAGAAGGCCGCCGCGCCGGACCGCACCAGCCGTTCGAGATTGGGCCCGAAGGCGGCCTGCCATCTGTTCTTTGCGACAAGGTCGGGCCGCATGGTCGGGATCATGTCGTGGCAAAGAAAGGCTATGTTGTCGGGGCCGGCGCAAACCGCCGCTAACTTTTCGCCGACCAGCAGCTGATTGCTGATCAGCACCGTTCGACGATCGACATTCTTCGTCGGCTGCGCCGCATCGCCCCGAAGCAAACCCGCCCGGAGACCGGCTCGCCTAGAGAAGCGATAGGCCCGCAGCAACAGCTTCGACACCGTGAAGGTGAAGCCGGGACGGCCGTTCGTCACCATTCCCGCAAGCTGGCGATCGGCTTCACTCTTGGCCATTGGATGGCGCCGCACCGATTGGAACCCCTGCCGCAACGCGGCAGCGGCTTGCGGTCGCGGCCGCTGCCGGAACGGCGCGATCTCGCTGACACCCAACTGCTCCATCTCGAATTTTTCGAGCGCCCGGAAACGATGGCTGGAGAGATCGAGCGTCACCACCTCGACATCCGGGTCGGGATCGGCGAGCGCTGCCCTGACCATGAAGTCTTCCAGCCGCTGGATGCCGGCCAGCGCGCCGCGCCAGGCGAGCAGGCCGGTGGCGTCGATGCAGATTTTCCGTCTTTGGCCGCGGGGAGCGTCGGCCGCTTCTGGCAGCAGTGTCGAGTCCTTCCGGGCCATTGCTTCGCGGTCTATTAGGCGACTTGCGGCTTCTATCCCGATTTGCCGCCTCTGCGATAGCCGGCTGAACGCCATCGCTCTTGCCCGCCGGCCGGCGCTCATGTCAAATCGAGCAAAGGGAAAGAATTCGACACTCGGGGGGATCTGATGCGTGGCGAAGTTCTTCACTATGACGAGCACCAGGGCTTCGGCTTCATCAGCGGCGCCGACGGCAGGCGCTACAGTTTCGCGCGCGAGGACCTGCGTCGCGAGACAACGCTTGCCAGGGGAGCCCAGGTCGAGTTCCAGCCGAACGGCGAACGTGCCGGCAATGTCTTCTCGGTCCGCGGCCGGATGATCGATCCGGTTGACAACGCCGTTCCAGTTCCTGCCCGTCCGCTGCCGGGCAGCTCGCCTGCGGGGCAGCCGCATTTCGGCCGCAACGCCGAGGCCGAAACGGTGGAATCGACCGGCCTCTGGAGCTATTTCTGGCGTGGCGTGGCGACGAACTACGTCAACTTCTCCGGCCGGGCCCGGCGCAAGGAGCTCTGGGGCTTTTGCCTGTTCTGGACGATCGGTCTTGTCGTCGCCATCGGCGTCGGCTTCTCCGCAGACCTGTCGCGCGGCAACGTCGAGGGCGGCGGCGATGAGCCGGTCGTCATGTTCGGCCTGCTCGGTCTTTACGTCCTGCTCACGTTCCTGCCGTGGGTCGCGCTCGTCGTGCGCCGCTTGCATGATCTCGGCCTGACCGGCTGGCTCGCCATCCTCTGCTTCGTGCCTTATGTCGGCTGGCTCGCCACCCTGGTGTTCGGCCTGATCCCGACCCAGGCCGGCGACAACAAGTGGGGGCCGGTGCCGAGCGGAGTCAGATTCTAGCGGCCGCCGTCCTTAGTGCCTCGCCCGACAGCCTGAGGAAGATCTTCTGGCCGTGGCGTTCGGCGCCGAGCCGCTCGTAGAAGCGCAGCGCACCCTCGTTCCAGTCCTCGGCGGTGAGGTCGATGCGGCCAATGCGCTTGTCGAGGCAATAGCCGGCGAGAAAGCCGATCAGTGCCTCACCCACTCCCGCGTTTCGAGCCTCTTGACGCACGAACAAGTCTTTCAAGAACATCAGCCGCTCGAGATCGATGCCGGGATGCACGATCGCGACCGAAGCCAGGCCGGCCACCTCGCCACCCGCGAAGGCCAGCGCGAAATGCGGATAGCCCGGGCTTTCCTCGCCGAGCCACCGCCTTGCCGTGGCCGTCGCCCGGGCGTGGTCGAGCGGCGACTGCCGATAGTGCGCCGCCATTGCGCAAAGCACGGTGGCGAGCGCCTCGGCGTCCTCGGTCGTCGCCCAGCGGACGTCGACCGCCGCCTCTGCCATGGGGATCAGCCCAGGAACTTGGCGATGATGGCATCGCCCATTTCGGTGGTGCCGACCTCGGTCATGCCCTCGGACATGATGTCCTTGGTGCGCAGGCCGTCGTCGAGCACGGCGGCGATCGCCGCTTCGAGCTTGTCGGCTTCCACCGTCATGCCGAAGGAATAGCGCAGGCACATGGCGAAGGAGGCGATCATGGCGATCGGATTGGCGACGCCGTTGCCGGCGATGTCGGGCGCCGAGCCGTGCACCGGCTCGTAGAGCGCCTTGCGCTTCTTGGTCTTGACGTCCGGCGCGCCGAGCGAGGCCGACGGCAGCATGCCGATCGAGCCGGTGAGCATGGCGGCGATGTCCGAGAGCATGTCGCCGAACAGATTGTCGGTGACGATGACGTCGAACTGTTTTGGCCAGCGCACCAGCTGCATGCCGCCGGCATCGGCCAGCATGTGGTCGAGCTTGACGTCGGCATATTTCGCCTGATGCGTCTGGGTGACCACCTCGTTCCACAGCACGCCCGACTTCATGACGTTGCGCTTTTCCATCGAGGTGACATGGTTCTTGCGCGTGCGTGCCAGCTCGAAAGCGACGCCGGAGATACGCTCGATCTCGAACGTGTCGTAGACCTGGGTGTCGATGCCGCGCTTCTGGCCGTTGCCGAGGTCGATGATCTGCTTCGGCTCGCCGAAATAGACGCCGCCGGTGAGCTCGCGCACGATCAAGATGTCGAGGCCCTCGACCACCTCCTGCTTGAGCGAGGAGGAGGCGGCCAAAGCCGGATAGCAGATCGCCGGACGCAGGTTGGCGAACAGCTCCATGTCCTTGCGCAGGCGCAGCAGGCCGGCCTCGGGGCGCACCTCGTAGGGCACCTTGTCCCATTTCGGCCCGCCGACGGCGCCGAACAGCACGGCATCCGCAGCAACAGCCTTTTCCATGTCGGCATCGGAGATCGCCGCGCCATGCGCGTCGTAAGCGCATCCGCCGACCAGCCCCTCGTCGGTGGCAAATCCGCTGCCGAGCTTCGCGTTCATGGCCGCGATCAACTTCTTCACTTCGGCCATGGCCTCGGGGCCGATGCCGTCGCCGGCGAGCAGGAAGAGATTTTTCGAAGCCATGGAGAACCGTCCTGGGGAGAGAATTGAACCGCGGCCTTGCTAAACGCCGGGCGGGCTGTGCGCAAGGGGACGAGCCTCGAGATCCTTCACACCCCCTCTGCCCTGCCAGCATCTCGCAAGAGGCCGGTAGGCGCGCCATCACCGATGCGACAGGATATTCACCAGCCGCCCGAACGGATCGCGCACATAGAAGCGCCGCACGCCCCAAGGCTCGTCGGCCGGGCCGTATTCGACGGCAAAGCCAGCCTTGCGCATGCGGTCCAGCGCATCATCGACATCGTCGACCTCGATCGAGAGGTCCGGCACCGGCGTGCCCGACCCGCCTTGCGACATGAAGCTGATCTGGACGGCCATGGTCTGCTGGGAGCCGTACGTGGCGATCCAGCCCATATCCATGAGCTGATCGAGGCCAAGCACGCCCTGATAGAAGCGCTTTGCCGCCGCAATGTCGGGCGTTTCGATATTGGCGACGATGCGTCTGACCTTGACCATGGGCCGCTCCTCGCTCCACGCCGTCGTTGTGCCCAGCCGCTTCGCAGCCTGGGCGACAGGCATCAGACAGTGCGCCTGAGCGCCGTCACCTCGATCTCGATCTTCATCTCCGGCTTGTTGAGCTGGCAGACGATCATCGTCGCCGCCGGGCGGATGTCCCCGAACGCCTCGCCGAGGATCGGGAAGACCACGTCAACATAGGCCTGGTCGGTAATATAGTAATGCGCCCGCACCACATCGGCCATGTCGAAGCCGCCGTCGGCAAGGGCCTTGGCGATGGTGGCAAGACAATTGCGCGTCTGCGCCTCGACCGTGTCGGGCATCGTCATCGTGGCATAGTCGTAGCCGGTCGTTCCGGAGACGAAACACCAGTCGCCCTGCACCACCGCGCGCGAATAGCCGGCGGTTTTCTCGAAGGGGGAACCGGTGGAGATCAGCTTGCGCATGGGGGCCTCGCAGGATTTGTCCGGTCATTCTGAAACGCATCCACAGCCCAGTCGTGAGCCAGACAACGGGATGCTGGCGGGACAGAGGGGAGGCGCGAAGGACGCAACCTGGCAATTGACGCTCGGGCTAATTCCCCTTCGCGTCGTCATAGGCCTTCTTGATATCCACCGGCCAGTCCTTTACCGGCGGCCAGGCATCCGGCTCGCCATTTTGGCCGCGGCGGGCGAAATAGACCTTGTGCTTGACCGGGTCGACCGCCATGAAGCCGTCATTGCCGCCGCAGTCATGCGGCACGCAGCCGGTGGCATAGAAGGCGCCGGAAGCGGTCTTTTCGGTGCCGCCGCCGACCAGCAGGCTGGTCGCCATGTCGGGCATATTGTCGCCCAGCAGCGCCTGCGCCGCCTTGTAAACCGCTTCGTTATGGAACGCGTCGATGATGTTGTCGTATTTCGACGAATCGACGTCCTTCCAGTCGGTGCCGGGTTCCGGCGTGTAGGTCAGGTTTCCGGAGGTCGTCAGCCCTTCGGTCGGCGACCATTGCAAGGCCGGCTTGGTTCCTCCGGGCAGCAGGAAAGGCACAAAATAGATGGCGTCGTCGGAAACCGCGGCCGGCGGCGCGCCGCATTCGTCCTGCTCGACCGTCGTGGTCCGGATCTCGCCGTCCTTCGGTTTCCAGACGATGACCTTGGCCGGGCCGCACTGGTTGCCGCCGTCGCCGACATCGACCAGCGCCACGTTGACGTCGCCGATCTTGACGATCCTGTCGAAGGAGACGTCGTAATTGCTGGCCAGCTGCTTGCCGTCATAGGCGAGCATCTTCTCGCCGTCCTGCTCCGGCTGCGTGATGGTGAGCTGGCCGTCCTCGAACGGGATCGGCGCCTGTTTGTCGGTGTCGGCGGGAGCGGCGTCAGAAGTGCTCGATGCGCCTTGATCGGCCGCCCCTTGATCGGCGGCGGGCTGGTCGGAAGGCGCGGGCGCCTGCGGCGCCGCGGTCGCCCCGGACACCGCCAGAAGGATCGCCGCCAAGGCGCAGGCGCCGGCCAGAAGCGGGCGTGTCATGACTGTCCCTCCGTTCAGCCACACGAACCCGGCCGCTTGCGGCCGGGCTATCTATCACAAGTGCCTCAGCCGTTCAGGCCCAGGGGCGCAGCTCGGCGTTCTTCTTCTCGAAGGACGCGATGGCGCCGGCCTTCTCCATGGTCAGCCCGATATCGTCGAGGCCGTTCAAAAGGCAATGGCGCTTGAAGTCGTCGAGATCGAACTTGACCACGCCGCCATCCGGGCCGCGGATCTCCTTGGCTTCGAGGTCGATCGACAGCGTGGCGTTGGAACCGCGCGAGGCGTCGTCCATCAGCTTGTCCAGGTCTTCCGGGCTGACCGTGATCGGCAGGATGCCGTTCTTGAAGCAGTTGTTGTAGAAAATATCGGCGAACGACGTCGAGATGACGCAGCGAATGCCGAAATCGAGCAGCGCCCAGGGCGCGTGCTCGCGGCTCGAGCCGCAGCCGAAATTGTCGCCGGCGACCAGGATCTGCGCCTTGCGATAGGCCGGCTTGTTGAGCACGAAATCCGGGTTCTCCGAGCCGTCGTCCTTGTAGCGCATCTCGGCGAACAGGCCGGTGCCAAGCCCGGTGCGCTTGATCGTCTTCAGATAATCCTTCGGGATGATCATGTCGGTATCGACGTTGACGATCGGCATGGGCGCCGCGACGCCGGTGAGCTTGGTGAATTTGTCCATGGTCCTTACCCGTCTTCTCTCTGCGGGGAATTTTGCGCACGCTTTACACAAAGCCGGCGGCAAATGAAAGGCAACTGTTGTCGTGTGGCTTGGGCGATCGAACACAAGATCGGGATCGGCTGCTTTCAAAATCCCGGCCGATCGGGCACCTTGGCCGCATGGCGCCGACTTCGAAGGTCCTTTACGCAAGCGAACCCACGCTCGATGTCGGCGAATTCCGCCGTGTGCTGGTGGAATCCGGCCTCGGCGAAACACGGCCGGTCGACGACGAAGCTCGACTGAAGGCGATGCTCGGCAATGCCAATCTGGTGCTGACGGCACGGCTCGATGTCGACGGCAGGCCGCTTCTCGGCGTCGCGCGCGGCGTCACGGACTTCTCCTGGGTGTGTTATATCTCCGAGCTCGCCGTATCGGCTTCGGCGCAGGGGCTCGGCATCGGCAAAGGCC
>NZ_RZST01000311.1:0-6965 GCF_003997575.1 Mesorhizobium sp. M1A.F.Ca.IN.022.07.1.1 | reverse complement strand
CGCCGAAGTGAACCCGGTGACCGATCCGGCGCCGGTCGTGAAAGGGGTCGAGCCGGTCGCCGAGCCGCCGGTCGTTTCCGACAAGGCGGCGGAGGCCGAACCGGCGGAGACAGCAGCTGCGCTCAGCGAGCGGCCGCCGCTGGACGAGGTCGTGCCCGACCCTGTCGAGACAGCTACTCCCGACGTCGTCGTTCCGCTGCCGCAGCCAAAGCCTTTCGAGGCGCAGCCGAAGGCAAGCCAGCTCGTCGAGGCGAGGAAAAAAGTGGAAAAGAAGCCGGTCGAAAAGCCGAACCAGAGGAAAAGGGCAAAGGCCGCGCCGCCAAAGGCCGTGACGATGGCCGGCATCGATGCCAACGCAGGCGCGAAGGCCGCCGCGCCGCAATCCTCCGACTCGGTGTCGCGATCGAGCGTCAGCCCGTCGCGCTGGAATTCCAACTTGGCGGCATGGATCAGGCGGCATACCCGCTATCCGAGCGCGGCGCGCTCCAGGCGCGTCGAGGGCACGCCTACTGTAACCTTCACGGTAGACGTCTCCGGCAGGGTAGTCTCTGCCCGGCTGGCGCAATCCTCGGGCGATCCGGATCTCGATCGCGCCGCGCTCGGCGTGTTGCAGGGCGCGTCGGTGCCGGCGCCGCCGGCCGAACTCGGCGCCCACGTCACCCGCACCGCGCCTTTCGTCTTCAGCCTGCGCGATTAGATGCCCCGCCGCGCCATGCAACTTTGAGGCTTGACTGGCGGGCGGTAGGGAATAGGGTAGCTGCGAACATATCGGCCTCGGTCGCCGGACGGCAAGAATGCCTCGTATGCCTCGCCTGTCGGCGGCGGCTGCGGGGCTTTTTCATTTTTGGGGCATTGCTTGAAACGGCGTATCGAGATCGGCGTCCTCTATTCGCGATCCGGCAGCTACCAGCTCGTCTCGGACGCGTGCCGCACGGGCGCGATGCGGGCGATCGCCGACATCAATGCCGACCGAAGCTGCGGGATCGAGCTGGTGCCGGTCGAACGCGATCCGCAAAGCAATGCCGACCGCTACGCCTCACTTTGCGAGGATATCTTCCGGACCAGCAGCGCCCGCCACGTGATCGGCTGCATTACCTCCTGGAGCCGCAAGGAGACGATCCCTGTGCTGGAGAAGGCCGGCGGCATGCTCTGGTATGCCTGCCCCTATGAGGGGTTCGAGGCCAACGAGCATGTCGTCTACATGCATGCCTGCCCGAACCAGCATCTGGTTCCGCTGATGGCTCATGTAGCGCCGCGTTTCGGCGCCAACGGCTTCCTGCTCGGCTCGAACTATATCTGGGGCTGGGAGATGAACCGCGTCGCGCGCGACCTGATCGCCGACGCTGCGGGCAAGGTGCTCGGCGAGCGCTACCTGCGCATCGGCGAAACCGACGTTTCGCGCCTGATCGATGAAATCCGCGCCACGCGGCCGAATTTCATCCTCAACAACCTCATCGGCACCTCGTCCTATGCCTTCCTGGCGGCATATCGCGACTTGGGACGCGAGAATGCGGCCTTCAAGGCCGATGCCTGCCCGGTCATATCCTGCAATCTCACCGAGGGCGAGTTGCCGGCGATCGGCGAAACGGGCAGGGGCCATTTGTCGGCCGGACCCTATTTCGCGCCGCGCCCGGCTGCCTTCGCCTCGTCCTTCGAGGCGTCCGCCTATGCATCGGTGCAAGTGATGGCGGACGTGCTCTCCGGCGTTCCCGACGCCGGCCCGGCGGCGTTCTCAAAAGCCTTCGCCGGGCGCCGCTTCACGACGCGCCTGGGGCCTATCGCAATCGATCCGCACACGCAGCATGCAACCCTGCCGGTGATCATCGGGCGCATCGCCGATGGATTTTTCGAGGTCGTCAGCCGCGAGGAAGAGGTGGCGCCCGATCCCTATCTGTCGCGTTACGACCCGGCGAAGACCTTCGGCCGTCCGCGGCTCAGGGTGGTGTCGTGAGCCGGTCCGCACGCATCCCCAATCTTGGCGGCGCGCGGGCTTTCGTGCTGCATCGCCCGCACGCGACGGTGCAGGCGATCACCAGGCAGCTGTCGGCGATCGGCCTTGAGGCGGTCGAATGCTGGCCGCAATTGCCGGCAGAGGCGCTTGCCGCGGATTTCGTCTTCTTCGACGCCGATCTCGGCTTCGACGAGCAGTTCCCGTGGCAGCCGGGCGAGGCGCCGATGCCCCTGGTGGCGCTGATCGGTTCGGAAGCGCCGGGCCGCATCGAATGGGCGCTGTCGCAAAAAGCCGACGCGCAATTGTTGAAACCGGTCGGCAATGCGGGCGTGTACAGCGCGCTGCTGATCGCCCGGCAAAGCTTCGAGGCGGGGAAACGGCTGGCCGACGAGATCGCGTCGCTGCGCCAGCGCGTCGGCGAGCGCCAGACCATCGTGCGCGCGGTCGCGGCGCTGTCGAAAGGCAGCGACGACGATCGCGCCTATGCGCAGTTGCGGTCGCTGGCGATGAGCTGGCAGATCAGCGTCGAGGAAGCGGCCCGGCGGATCGTGGCGATGACGGAAAATGAGGATGGCGGTGACCAATCCCATCGCGCCTGATCTCCCGGCGCCGGGCCAAATGCCGGTCAAGCCGCGCGCCGGCGTCTGGCGCCGGCTGCTCAAGCGGCCGCTGGCGCTGCTCGGACTCTTCATCGTCGCCGTCGTGCTTGCTGGCGCCATCCTGGCGCCGTGGCTGACCGGCTACGATCCCAACGAGCAGATGTTCGACGGACTGACGCTGGAAGGTTCGCCCTTGCCGCCGAACGCCAAGTTCTGGCTGGGTACCGACCTGCTCGGCCGCGACCTGTTGACCCGCATCCTGTTCGGCGCCCGCACCTCGCTGATCATCGGCATCGTCGCCAACGGCGTGGCGCTTCTGATCGGTACGCTGGTCGGCGTCACGGCCGGTTATTTCCGCGGCTGGATCGGCAGCGCGCTGATGCGCTTCACCGACCTGATGATGGCCTTCCCGGCACTGCTTCTCGCCATCTGCCTGGCGGCGGTGTTCGAGCCGAGCCTTTGGATCGTTGCCATGGTGATCGCGCTGGTCAACTGGGTGCAGACCGCGCGCGTCATCTACACCGAAACCTCGTCGCTGTCGGAGCGCGAGTTCATCGATGCCGAGCGCACGATAGGGGCGAGCGCGCCGCGCATCCTGTTGCGCCATATCCTGCCGCATCTGCTGCCGACCATCATCGTCTGGGGCACGCTCGGCATCTCGACCACGGTGCTGCTCGAAGCCACGCTCAGCTATCTCGGCATCGGCGTGCAGCCGCCGACGGCCTCCTGGGGCAACATCATCTTCGAGAACCAGACCTATTTCCAGGCGGCGCCCTGGCTGGTGTTCTTCCCCGGCGCCGCGATCCTGGCGCTTGCGCTTGCCTTCAACCTGATCGGCGACGCGCTGCGCGACATCCTCGACCCGACGCAGAGGGGGCGGGCATGATCGCCTATCTCGGCCGACGTCTCATCCAGTCGCTACTCATCCTGCTCGGCGTCTCGCTGATCACCTTCGCGCTGCTCTATCTGCTGCCGGCTGATCCAGTGCGCCAGATCGCCGGCCGCAGCGCGACGCCCGACACGGTTGAAAACATCCGCAGGCAGCTCGGCCTCGACCAGCCCTTCATCGTCCAGTACTGGCACTATCTCACAAGGCTGCTCAGCGGCGATCTCGGCCGCTCCTACATCCAGCGCTCGGAAGTCACCGAGCTCATCGTCTCGCGGCTGCCGGCGAGCCTGCTTCTGATGGTCGGCGCCATCCTGTGCGAGCTCGCGATCGGCCTTACCATGGGCCTGATCGCCGCCGTCAAGCGCGGCACCTCCACCGATCAGACCTTGATGGTCGCCTCCTTCGTCGGCGTCTCGGCGCCGCAATTCGTCGTCGGCCTGCTCCTGCTCTATGTCTTCGCCGTCCGGCTCGGCTGGTTCCCGATCGGCGGCTACGGCAGTTGGCGGCATCTTGTGCTGCCCTCGCTGACCATGGGCATACTCGGCGCCGGCTGGTATGCGCGCATGATGCGCTCGTCCATGATCGACGTTCTGCGCCAGGACTATATGCGCACCGCCCGCGCCAAGGGCCTGGCGCGCGGCGCCATCCTGTTCCGCCATGCGCTGCCCAACGCCATCCTGCCGGTGGTCGCCATGATCGGCATCGACATCGGCGTCTTCATGGGCGGCATCGTGGTGGTCGAAAGCGTCTTCGGCTGGCCCGGCATCGGCCAGCTCGCCTGGCAGGCCATCCAGCGCGTCGACATCCCGATCATCATGGGCGTCACCCTGGTCTCGGCCTTCGCCATCGTGCTCGGCAACCTGCTGGCCGACATCATCGCGCCCTTCATCGACCCCCGAATTAAACTCAGATGAACAAGGCAACAACCAGAGAAAGGGAACAGTGACATGAGACGATTTCTGGCATCCACCGTGGCGGCCTCGGCGCTTGCGCTGATGCTCGGCATGGCAAGCGCGCGCGCCGACGACGCGGTCGACCCTAACGCCAAGCAGGGCGGCGCCATCACCATCACCTACAAGGACGATGTCGCGACGCTCGATCCGGCGATCGGCTACGACTGGCAGAACTGGTCGATGATCAAAAGCTTGTTCGATGGCCTCATGGACTATGAGCCCGGCACCACCAAGCTGAAGCCCGACCTTGCCGAAAGCTACGAGATCTCGCCGGACGGCAAGACCTTCACCTTCAAGCTGCGCCACGGCGTGAAGTTCCACAATGGCCGGGAGATGACGGCCGACGACGTCAAATACTCGCTCGACCGCGTCACCAATCCGAAGACGCAGAGCCCGGGCGCCGGCTTCTTCGGCTCGATCAAAGGCTATGACGAGGTCGCCGCCGGCAAAGCGAACAGCCTCTCCGGCGTCACCGCGGTCGATCCCTATACGATCAAATTCGAGCTGACCCGCCCGGACGCCACCTTCCTGCATGTCATGGCGATCAATTTCTCGCATGTGGTGCCGAAGGAGGAGGTCGAGAAATACGGCGCCGACTTCGGCAAGCATCCGGTCGGCACCGGCGCCTTCAAGCTTGCCGAATGGACGCTCGGCCAGCGCATCGTCTTCGAGCGCAACCCCGACTACTGGCACAAGGGCCTGCCGCATCTCGACAAGATCACCTTCGAGATCGGCCAGGAGCCGATCGTGGCGCTGCTGCGCCTGCAGAAGGGCGAGATCGACGTGCCCGGCGACGGCATTCCGCCGGCCAAGTTCCAGGAGGTGATGAACGATCCGGAGCAGAAGGCCCGCGTCGTGGTGGGCGGGCAATTGCACACCGGCTACATCACCATGAACACCACCATGCCGCCCTTCGACAATGTGAAGGTGCGCCAGGCGGTGAACATGGCGATCAACAAGGACCGCATCGTTCAGATGATCAACAACCGCGCGGTGCCGGCCAATCAGCCGCTGCCGCCGTCGATGCCCGGCTACGACAAAGCTTTCAAGGGCTACCCCTATGACGTCGCCAAGGCCAAGGCCCTGCTTGCCGAGGCCGGCCACCCAGATGGCTTCGAAACGCAGTTGTTCGCCATGAACACCGACCCCAATCCGCGTATCGCGCAGGCGATCCAGCAGGATCTGGCGGCCATCGGCATCAAGGCCAGCATCCAATCGCTCGCCCAGGCCAACGTGATTGCCGCCGGCGGCGACAAGTCCGGCGCGCCGATGATCTGGTCGGGCGGCATGGCCTGGATCGCCGATTTCCCGGATCCGTCCAACTTCTACGGACCGATCCTCGGCTGCGCCGGCGCGGTGCCGGGCGGCTGGAATTGGGCGTGGTACTGCAACAAGGATCTCGACGCCAAGGCTGCCGAGGCCGATTCGGTCGTCGATCCGGCAAAGTCCGCGGATCGCGAGAAGATGTGGAGCGCGATCTACGACAAGATCATGGAGGACGCACCCTGGGCGCCGGTCTTCAACGAGCAGCGCTTCACGCTGAAGTCGGCCCGCATGGGCGGCGCCGACAATCTCTATGTCGACCCGGTCCATATCCCGATCAACTACGACAATGTGTATGTGAAAGATGTGCAGTAACTGCGACTACACCATCCACGGGCGCCATCACCACTTCGGCTGGGACAATTCCTTTGCCCCGGCCGAGCGCGTGGCACCTGGCTCGACGATCGAGTTCCAGTGCCTGGATTCTTCCGGCGGGCAGCTCAAGGCCGACAGCACCGTCGGCGATATCGCCAATCTCGATTTCGGCATGATCAACCCGGTGACCGGGCCGATCTTCGTCGAGGGCGCCGAGCCCGGCGACGCGCTGAAGGTGACGATCGAAATGTTCAAGCCGTCCGGCTTCGGCTGGACGGCGAACATTCCGGGCTTCGGTCTGCTTGCCGACGACTTCAAGGAGCCGGCACTCAACATCTGGAAATATGACCCCGGCTCGCTCGAGCCGGCGCTGTTCGGCAGACAAGGCCGCGTGCCCCTGAAGCCGTTTGCCGGCACGATCGGCAACGCGCCGGGCGAGATGGGCCACCATTCGGTGGTGCCGCCGCGGCGCGTCGGCGGCAATCTCGACATAAGGGACCTTGCCGCCGGCACCATTCTCTATCTGCCGGTGGAAGTGGCAGGCGCGCTGTTTTCGGTCGGCGACACGCATGCCGCGCAGGGCGACGGCGAAGTGTGCGGCACTGCGATCGAGAGTCCGATGGACGTCGTGCTCAAGCTCGACCTCGTGAAGGACGCGCGGCTGAAGACGCCGCGCTTCACCACGCCGGGCCCGGTGACGCGGCATCTCGACGCCAAAGGTTATGAGGTGACGACCGGGATCGCGCCTGACCTGATGACCGGCGCCAAGCAGGCGGTCAGTCAGATGGTCGACCTGCTGGCCGGCCGATACAAGCTCGACCCGGTCGACGCCTATATGCTGGTCTCGGTCTGCGGCGATCTCAGGATCAGCGAGATCGTCGACATGCCGAACTGGGTGGTGTCGTTCTACTTCTCGCGCTGCGTGTTTGAATGAG
>NZ_RZST01000310.1:0-6970 GCF_003997575.1 Mesorhizobium sp. M1A.F.Ca.IN.022.07.1.1 | reverse complement strand
GCCTCCAGCAGCATAGCGAAAATCCGGTCGGCTGCGCGGTGCAGATGGCCGCGCGCATCTTCGCGGGCAAATCCGGAGGCGCCCGATGAGCGCCGCCGACCGGATTTTCGCTATGCTGCTGGAGGCGCCGCGATGAGCGCCGCCGACCAGATCTTCGCTATGCTGAAAGAATCCTCGCAGAGCGGCGCGCCGCTTTACCTGCAGCTGAGAAAAAGCATCGAGGAAGCGGTCAATCGCGGCCTGATCGGGCCGGGTGACGCGCTGCCGTCGGAGCGCGATATAGCCAGCAAGGCCGACATTTCGCGCGTCACTGTGCGCAAGGCCGTGCAGGATCTCGTCAAGGGCGGCATCCTCGTCCAGCGCCATGGCTCCGGCACCTTTGTCGCCCCGCGCATGGAACGTGTCGAGCAGTCGCTGTCGCGGCTCACCTCCTTCACCGAGGATATGGCGCGCCGCGGCATGGTCGTGCGCTCGGCCTGGCTCGATCGCGGCCTCTATGCGCCCTCGCCGGACGAGATGATGGTGCTCGGCCTGTCGTCGAGCGAGCTGGTGGCGCGCGTGGCGCGCCTGCGCATCGCCAACGACACGCCGCTGGCGATCGAGCGCGCCGCGATTTCGGCGAGCGTGCTTCCCGACCCCGAAGCGATCGGCTCCTCGCTCTACGCGGCGCTGGAACTGACCGGCAACCGCCCGATGCGGGCCGTGCAGCGCATTTCGGCCGCCAATCTCGGCGACGGCGACGCGCGCCTTCTCGAAGTGCCGCCGGGGGTTGCCGGCCTGCACATCGAACGTATTTCCTATCTGGCGAGCGGCAAGGTGATCGAGTTCACGCGCTCGATCTACAGGGGCGACGCCTATGACTTCGTCGCGGAACTCCGGCTGACCGGGCCGGGAGAGGAGAGCCGGCCATGAGCGCAACCGCCACCCACATGCGGCGCGAGATCGAGGAGATCCCGCAGGCCACCGCCCGCCTGCTGGACGGCTCAGCCAAGGTGCTGGCCGAGGCCGGCCGCGGCCTTCGCGAGCGCGATCCGCATTTCGTCGTCACCGTGGCGCGCGGCTCGTCCGACCATGCCGCCACCTTCATGAAATATGCCGTGGAGCTGACAGCCGGCCTCGCCGTCGCTTCCGTCGGCCCGTCGATCGCTTCCATCTATGGCGCGAAGCTGAGGCTGCGCGGCTCGGCTTGCCTGGCGATCTCGCAGTCGGGCAAGAGTCCCGACATCGTCGCCATGGCCGAAACCGCGAGAGCCGGCGGCGCGCTCACCGTCGCCATCACCAACACCGCCGACTCGCCGCTGGCGCGCGCCTCGGATTATGCCATCGACATTCTCGCCGGCCCGGAGCGCAGCGTCGCGGCCACCAAGACCTTCGTCAACTCGGCCGTCGCCGCCCTGGCGCTGATGGCGCACAGCACTGGCGATGAGGCGCTGCTTGCTGCGCTCGCCCGCCTGCCGGAGCATTTCGAGAAGGCGATCGCCTACGACTGGATGGCGCTCGCCGCGGCGCTCGAGACGCCGCGCTCGCTGTTCATCCTCGGCCGCGGCCCATCCTTCGCGATCGCCAGCGAGGCGGCGCTAAAATTCAAGGAAACCTGCGCCATGCATGCCGAGGCCTATAGCGCCGCCGAGGTCATGCACGGGCCGCTGGCGCTGGTCGGGCCGGGCTTCCCGGTCCTGGCGCTTGCTGCCCGGGACGCGTCGGAGCCTTCGGTGACCGAGGCGGCCGACAGCTTGACGGCCAAAGGCGCGGCCGCTTTCGTCACCTCCGATAATGCGAAGGCAGCCGGGCTGCTGCCGTATGTCGCAACTGGCCATCCGTTAACCGATCCGCTGCCGCTGATCGTGTCCTTCTATGGCTTCGTCGAGGCCTTCGCTCGCCATCGCGGTCTCGATCCGGATGCGCCACGCAATCTGCGCAAGGTGACGGAAACCGTATGAGCGACCGTTTCGCCCTCACCGGCGCCCGTATCTTCGACGGGGCCGACTGGCACGACGATACGGCCCTTGTCGTCAAGGACGGCGTGGTCGAGGCCATTCTGCCCGCCGGCGCCGTGCCGTCAGGCGTCTCCCATGTCGAGACCGGTGGCGGCCTCTTGGTTCCCGGCTTCGTCGACATCCAGGTCAATGGCGGTGGCGGCATTATGCTCAACGACCATCCCGATGTCGCCTCGATCGAGACCATCTGCCGGGCGCACGCGCCCTTCGGCACCACGGCGCTCCTGCCGACGCTGATCACCGACACGCCGGCGATCACCGCCGCGGCGGTCGACGCCGGCGCCGAGGCCGCCCGGAAGAAGGTGCCGGCTTTTCTTGGGCTGCATCTCGAAGGCCCGCATCTGTCCGTCGCGCGCAAGGGCGCGCATGATCCGGCTCTTATCCGGCCAATGACGGACGCTGACCAGGCTGCGCTGGTCGCGGCGCGTCAGGGCTTGCCGGTGCTGCTCACCACGGTCGCACCGGAATCGGTCCAGCCGGCCCGGGTCACGGCGCTGGCCGCGGCCGGCATCGTTGTCAGCCTCGGCCACTCCGACACCGGCTATGCCACGGCAACGGCCTTCGCCGAGGCGGGCGCCACGGTCGTCACCCATCTCTTCAACGCCATGAGCCAGATTGGCAATCGTGAGCCGGGACTGGCCGGAGCGGCGATCGACACCGGCAGCTTCTACGCTGGCATCATCGCGGACGGAATCCATGTCCATCCCGGCACCATGACGCTTGCACTCAATGCCAAGAAAGGCCCGGGCAGGATCCTTTTGGTCACCGACGCCATGGCGACGATCGGCACCGACATGACATCCTTCACCCTCAACGGCCGTACCATCTACCGCAAGGACGGGAGTCTCAGGCTTGCCGACGGCACGCTGGCCGGCGCCGATCTAGACATGATTTCCGCCGTGCGCTTCGTCCATCGCGTGGTCGGGCTCGATCTCGACGAGGCGCTCCGCATGGCCTCGCTCTATCCCGCCGAAGCGATCGGCCAGGCGCATCGCCTCGGCCGCTTCGCCAACGGCACCGCAGCGGACATTGTCGGGCTGTCGGAAGACCTGGACGTCAAGAATGTCTGGATCGGCGGCGAGAAGGTTTTTGCGGCGTAGGCCTCTTCCTTCGTCATCCTCGGGCTTGACCCGAGTATCCATGCCATGACCTCTGCCGTGGGGCGCAACGGTGCAGAATTCTGTAATCGTTGCAACGCTTTGGCGTTAAGGCATGGATGCTAGGGTCTGCGCGCGTCGCTTCGCTCCGTGCTCCGCCCTAAAATGACGAAGCTGCCGGGCGTTTGCACTAGTCTAGCTCTGCGATCTGGATTGGTAGATATCCTTATACACCTCTCGCAAAACGTTCTTCTGTACCTTGCCCATCGTGTTGCGCGGCAATTCGTCGACGAAGATCACCTGCTTCGGATGCTTGTATTTGGCCAGCCGCCCGGCAATGGCGTCGACGATATCGGCTGCGCTGATTGCCGAGCCCGGCTTGCGCATCACCACGGCCGTGACGGCTTCGCCGAAGTCGGGATGCGCAACCCCAATCACCGCGCTTTCGGCAACGCCGGCAAGCGCGTCGATCTCGCTCTCGATCTCCTTGGGATAGACGTTGTAGCCGCCCGAGATGATCAGGTCCTTGCTGCGGCCGACGATGTGGACATAGCCGCCGGTATCGATCAGGCCGAGGTCGCCGGTGATGAAGAAGCCGTCGTCGCGGAATTCGGCCTTGGTTCTCTCTGGCATCCGCCAATAGCCGGCAAAGACGTTCGGGCCCTTCACCTCGATCATGCCGATCTCGCCCTGGGCTAGCGGCTTGCCGCTTTCGGGGTCGGCGACGCGCAGCGTGACACCCGGCAGCGGAAAGCCGACCGTGCCCGCGCGCCGTTCGCCGTCATAGGGGTTGGATGTGTTCATGTTGGTTTCGGTCATGCCGTAGCGTTCGAGGATGGCGTGGCCGGTGCGCTCGCGCCAGGCATTATGCGTCTCACTAAGCAACGGCGCCGAACCGGAGATGAACAGCCGCATGCGGCTGGCCGCATCCTTCGTCAGGCCCTGCTGCTGCAGGAGCCGCACATAGAAGGTCGGCACGCCCATCAGCGCGGTCGCGCGCCGCAGAAGCGAAATCACACGGGCCGGGTCGAACTTCTGCTCGAACAGCATTTTTGCGCCGGCCATCAGGATGACGTTGGTCGCGACGAACAGGCCGTGCGTGTGGAAGATCGGCAGCGCGTGGATGAGCACATCATCGCCGCTGAAGCGCCAGTAATCCACCAGCACGCGCGCGTTGGAGGCGAGGTTCTCGTGGCTGAGCATGGCTCCCTTGGAGCGGCCCGTCGTGCCCGATGTGTAAAGGATGGCGGCAAGATCGTCGGGGCCGCGCTCCACATCCGCAAAATCCGCCGGCTGCAGCGCCGCACGGTCCGCCAGCGTGCCCTGCCCGTCGCGGCCAAGCGTCAGCGTCGCGGCCCCCGCCGATGCGGCAAGCGGTTGCACATGCGTCACCTTTTCCGGATCGCACACGACCAGCCGCGGCTCCGCGTCGCGGAAGAAATAGTCGAGCTCCGGCAGCGTATAGGCAGTATTGAGCGGCAGGAAGACGGCGCCGGTGCGCAAACAGGCGAGATAGAGGAGCAAAGCTTCAGGGGTCTTCTCCACCTGCACGGCGACGCGATCGCCGGGCAGCACACCAGCGGCGACCAGCGCGTGCGCTAACTGCGCGGACCGCGCCAGCATGTCGGCATAGGAAATCGTACGCCCGTCATCCGTCTCCATCAGCACTCGGCCAGGCGCCAGCATGCTGGCGCGAAACGCGTGGAACAGGTGATTGGTCATGTCGTCCCCTGGCGTCGAAAGCTCGGCCAGAGCGAATATCAGATTTGTCAGCGATGGGCAGCTATTTGCGGCCGCGCGCGGCCTTGCCTGCGCGAGCCGGCGGACCGTCGCCTGGGCTGAGCTGCGCCATGCACATCTCCGCCGTCAGCCGGTAGTGACTGAGCAAGGCCTCGACCGCGCCGTCGGCGTCGCCGTCCATGGTCCGCTCGGCAATCGTCCGGTGCTCGCCGAAGTCGTCGCGTTCGGAGCCGGGGCCGCGCTGCGAGATCAGCCGGTAGCGGGAGGCCTGGTCGGAAAGCTGGTCGCAAAAGCCGATCAGCCAATGCGAGCGGCAGGCGCAGATCAGCGCGCGATGAAAGGCGCGGTGCAGCTTCTCCCATTCCGGATTGTTGGCTGCCGGGTCGTCGGGCCGGCGGCGTTCGGCGCGCGCCAGGCGGTGCAGGGCGAGCACCAGCTGTTCTTCCCATTCCGCGGTGCGGTGCGCAATGGATTCGCGTAATGCGCGTTCTTCCAGCCAGCACCGCGTGCGGGTGAGCTCCTCCAACTCGGCCGCGTTGACCGGCATCACGAAGAAGCCGCGCTGGTCGTGGCGGCCGAGCAATCCCTCGGCGGCCAGACGGTTCAGCGCCTCGCGCACCGGCGAGGCGCCGGCGCCATACCGGGAAACGACCCATTCGACGCGCAGCTTGCCCTCGGCTTCCAAAGCTCCCCGCAGCAAGTCCTCGCGGAGCTGATGGTAGACCGAACTGGCCAGCGTGCTCTTGGCACCCTTGCCTTCGCCCGTATCGGCGTTCCCGTATGGCAATTTGACTCCTGTTGCCGGCCCCTGTTTTGCAGGGTCCCTCGGCCAAGCAATTTCATACGATGTATCTTGCAGCCGAGCACTGCCGCCTAAAAACGTATGATGGCGATATTCGTACTTTGAGACAAGGCGGGGTCAATTATCGAATAAAGTAAAATCCACTCGAAAAAAGGCTGACGTCAGTGGGAGACTTGACATAACTCGGTATACTGAACAGCCCTTAGTTAGCGAGGCGGCTTTGGTAGGAACGCACTGTCGACGTCTTTAACGGGCGGCCTTGTCGGCGGCTGAGCGGATCGCTTCGATATTTGCCCGATAGGTTTCTACTGTGCCGCCTTTGAAAATGGCCGCGCCGGCCACCAGCACGCCGGCGCCGGCGGCCGTCACCAGCGGCGCCGTTTCCGGCGAGATGCCGCCGTCGATCTCGATGCGGATCGGGCGCTCGCCGATCAGCGCCTTGACCTTGCGCACCTTGTCGACGATCGCCGGGATGAAAGCCTGGCCGCCGAAGCCGGGATTGACGGTCATGATCAGGATGAGGTCGAGCCGGTCGAGCACATATTCGATCGCCGTTTCCGGCGTCGCCGGGTTGAGCGAGACACCGGCCTTCTTGCCGAGACCTTTGATGGTTTGCAGCGAACGGTCGAGATGCGGGCCGGCCTCGGCATGCACCGTTATGCCGTCGCAGCCGGCCTCGGCAAAGGCCGCCAGGTAGGGGTCGGCAGGCGCGATCATGAGATGGCAGTCGAAGAAGGTTTTTGTCCGGTTGCGGATCGCCTTGATCACCGGTGGGCCGAAAGTGATGTTGGGCACGAAATGGCCGTCCATCACGTCGAGATGGATCCAATCGGCTCCGGCCGCCGCGACCGCTTCGACCTCATCGCCGAGCTTCGAAAAGTCCGACGCCAGCACCGATGGTGCAATCAGGGTCTTCTTGCTCATGAAAGGCTTCTCCCGGCATCCTCATCGGCGCTCTGTGCTGCGCGCTGGCACGCGGGTCTGCCTAGACCATCGTCCGGCCAAGGGGAAGCGTGTTTTCCGCTTCGCTCGACGGGCACGCAAAACGCGAGCTGCGATGCGGGAAGGAGAGAACCCGCTGGATTTTTCCGGCGGGTTCGCGGGCGCGGTAGTGATGGGCTGCCCTACTGAAGGTTGTCGGTCGCCGGGTTCCGCTGCAGCCTTGGTTGGCTTCTTGGCACCAACTGCTGCAGGATATTCGGATTGAGCAGCAGGTCCGGATCGATCTCCAAGCCTGGCCGCCTGCGGATCGGGAAGCAATCCGGATACCGGCCGGCCGTTCCGACCGGGCAGCGCCGCCTGATGATCGGCTGGCACATGCCATCGATCATCTC
>NZ_RZST01000030.1:0-28414 GCF_003997575.1 Mesorhizobium sp. M1A.F.Ca.IN.022.07.1.1 | reverse complement strand
GATTTCGAGCGCTCCGCCCGCGAGGGCCTGCAGCCGCAATCCTGGAGCGAGCGCGTCGACGGCGGCCGCGTCGGCGGCGGCGTGCCCGACCGCGTGCTCTCAGCCGGCCGCGCGCACGCCCACGCAGCGGCCGCGCTCGCCCACTGGGAGGTGGCGGAGGTGGTGCGCAAGATTTGCCTCGAAGGCCAGTCGGTGAAGGCCATCGCCGAACGCACCGGCGACGGGCGCGATGTGGTGGTCAAGCTGCTGAAGGTCGGGCTGGATTTGTTGGCGGTGCATTACGGGATGATGATGGGGAGGAAGGTAGGGTGAGGGGAAAGCGATGTGCCAAACTTGCGC
Organism: Mesorhizobium sp. M1A.F.Ca.IN.022.07.1.1; assembly: GCF_003997575.1. NCBI lineage: Bacteria > Pseudomonadati > Pseudomonadota > Alphaproteobacteria > Hyphomicrobiales > Phyllobacteriaceae > Mesorhizobium > Mesorhizobium sp. M1A.F.Ca.IN.022.07.1.1. The sequence continues at coordinate 28,075 of NZ_RZST01000030.1, read as the reverse complement.
CGGATCGAAAGCTGCTTATGTGACTATGCAACTGGAGTGACTGAATGCGTTTCATTAGACTTGTTTCCGGTTCAATGATGTTCATGATCGGCCGTCGCTGCAGTAATTGCGACCGTGTTTAACGCCCATCCTGTTCTCAACACCGCAATGTTGATGACACTGCTGTTTGTGCTTAAGGCCGCCTGGGGGCACCTAAAATCGAGCTGGCGATGACCGTTAATCCACTGATTCTCCGGATTGAAGATGACCCGGCCAGCCGACCACGACCACCTCGCTTCGCAGTGACCATCCAGTCTAGAAGAGGCGAACGCGACTTACTGGTTCCGTCGGCTTGGCTCGTGGGGCCCGCTGGTTGTCGAGGAAGGCGCCGATCCAGCGGCGCCATACCAGCTTATGGTTGCAAAGGCCTACGGCGCCGGGACGGACGGGGTGAGAGCCGACGCCAGCGAGAGTTTAAAGTGGCTAAAACTGGCCGCTGAAGGTGGAAGCAAGGAGGCGGCTGCGGCGCTCTCCCAATCCCAGCATTGATTAAACGACGTGCCGAAGGACAACATTGTTATTCATTCCGACGATCCACTGCCGAAGAGCGTATTGAAAGACGACCGCGCAAAAACTTCTGGCCTCGGCGCTGCCCCTCATCCGCCTGCCGGCACCTTCTTCCCGTATAGTGGCGGGGAGAAGGGATGGCCGCGACTCTGGCAGCTATTCCGCGACGTTGGCGGTTGGCGAAAGCGGCGGTGACAGCATCTTTCTCCCCGTCACTATACGGGGAGAAATGCCCGGCAGGGCAATGAGGGGCAGCGCCGATCGATGCGGTTATCTGCGCGCTTTGCGTGACGCCGTTTCAGCCGTGTCTCAAGCGCCTTTCTTCAGCGGCTTCGGGTCGCTGTCAGGTGGTGGTTCCCACCCAAACACGCTCCGTCCCCCCAGCAGATGAGACTGATCCATCTCGCCGGCGACGATCTCCTTCAGGCTCGGCCCCGTCACATAGCGCTCCATCCGACGTGATTCCCCGTCCAGCCGCTTGAGTGCCTGCAGCTCTTCCTCGCGCCCGAGTTTCGCCTTGCTCACCGCCGATTTCAGCACCGAGATCGTCTCGTCATAGACCTTCAGCGGCACGGGGAAGGGGTGGCGGTCCTTGCCGCCGTGGGCGAGCGAGAAGCGCGCCGGGTCGGAAAAGCGGCAGGGCGCGCCGTGCACCACTTCCGACACCATGGCGAGCGCGCGCACCGTGCGCGGGCCGACGCCGGGCACCAGCAGCAGTTCGGGAAAATCCTTCGGGCCGCTCTCGATCGCGGCGGCAATGTTGCCGTGCAGGCGGCGCATGACGATGTCGCTTTCGCGCACGTCGTGATGCGCGGGCATGACGAGGTTGGGGAGCAGCGGTTGCGCGGCCGGCTCGGGCGCTTCGGCTGGCTCCAGAACGGCAAGCTCGCTCAGGATCTTTTCCGGGCTCATCGTCTTCAGAAGCGCGATCTGCCCGTCGCGCGCTTTCTCGGCGCGGTGGTCGGTGAGGTTGACGATCTCGCCTTGGCGTTCGCCCTCGATCGCCGCATGCGGCTGGTCGACGAAGCTTTCCAGCCCCTCCGACAGCCAGTGGTAGCGGCGCGCCTGGCAGGCGTCGCCGTTCATGCCCTGCTGCACCACCACCCAGCGCCCGTCATCGCTGACGATGAAGCCGTGCAGGTAGAGGTCGTAGCCGTCCTGCACGGCGGCGCTGTCCACCTTGGCGACCAGCCGGCTGGCAGTGGCAAGAGCTTGGCCGTCGAGGCCGACATGGTCGCCGATCGCCAGCAACTCGCCCGGCGTCTTGCGCGAATGTGCGCCGCGCCCGCCGCAGACATGGATGCCAAGCTCGCCGGCCATCGGATTGAGGCCCCGCTTCAGCGCGCCGATGACGGAAGTGGTGATGCCAGAAGAATGCCAGTCCATGCCCATCACGGCGCCGAAGGACTGGAACCAGAAGGGATGGGCGAGGCGCCGCAAAAGCTCGTCGCGGCCGTAATGATGGATGATGGCTTCGCACAGCACCGCGCCGAGCCTCGTCATGCGATCGCCCAGCCATTTCGGAACCCGCCCGCCATGCAGCGGCAGGTCGGCGCTGCCGCTTCGCTGCGTCACTTTTTGCTTTCCCTTATGAATGCCGGCTTCTAGATGGCATTTTGGCGGGAATTTGCAAGGCGGAGCCGCAGCCGGACATCTCCCCTCGCCGAGAGGAGATGTCCGCTCGCTGGTCGGTCAGCGCCGGCAGATGCGGATCTTTTCGATGACGCGGTGGCCGTGGCGCCAGTGCTTCACGATCTTGATCCGGCAATGATCGCGATAATACCGGTTATGATAGCGCACCACATAACGCTCGCGATAGGGAGTGTAGTAGTCGTCATCGTAGACGTGTCGGTAATAGCGGTGAGGGTAATGCCCGCCATAGTAGTCACCATAGTAATCGCCGTAGCTGGGGCCGACGCCGATGCCAAACTGAACGCTACCGGCACTCGCCGGCGCGATCGCAAACGCCGAGGCGATAGCGATCATCGAAGCAAGCAGAAGCTTTTTCATCGCTGCCTCCTTGAGGTTCGATGGTTGCCCCTTCAAGGCACAAACGGTTTCGGGACGGGTGGTGTTCCGAGAAAATTAGGCGGGGATCCTAAGGCCGAGCAAGGAGCGAAGCGGTGCCGAAGCTGACGATCTTCGCCCTGCGGGGAAGGTCACGCTTTTGTTCGCCCCGCTGTTTTCGATCTTCGGCGTCGCCATATCGCCACCTGCTGTCGCCGTGCAGCGCGTGCGCGCGCGGCGTCGTCGTCTATTGCCACGTCCAGCCAATCCCAACCGCAGGAGCCTGCCATGACCAAGCCCACCATCCTGAAATTCGGCCCCATCGAGCATGGCGATGGCGGCGATCTGCCGGGCTGGATCGCGGTCGAGGGATCGCCGACCATGCAGACGACCGTCCAGCACACCAGCGAGGACGGCAAGGTGATGTCCGGCACCTGGCGCGCTTCGCCCGGCACCTATCACGCCACCTACACCGACTATGAATTCGTCCACATGATCGCCGGTCGCATCCTCATCACGCCCGATGGCGGCGAGCCGGTCGAGGCCGGCCCCGGCGACGCCTTCGTGGTCGAAGCCGATTTCAAGGGCACCTGGAAGATCCTCGAGCCGGTGACCAAGCATTTTGTGGTTGTGGCGGAGTAAGCAGAAGCTGCTGATCCCCCCTTGCGGGGGATGTCTGGCAGGACAGAGGGGGTGTGAAGGAACGCCGACGCTCGCACGGTCGCAATCCTCGGGCTTGACCCGAGGATCCATGCCGTGACCTTCGGCGTGAAGCGCTACGGTGCAGAATTCTGTCACTGGTGCAACGCTTTAGCGTCACGGCATGGATCCTAGGGTCTGCGCGCGTCGCTTCGCTCCCTTGCTCCGCCCTAGGATCACGAACGACAGGGGCGGCGCGCTACCTTCCCACCTTCGAGATCACGCGCCTTTCCACCTCCGGTTCCAGCGATTCCGCGAATGGGGTCGCCAGATGGTGCTGGTCGCGGAAGGCGAGCTGGCCGTCGATGAAGACGTGGCAGGTTGTGGCGTTGCAGAAGCGGTCGGTGAGGTCGACGTAAGTGGCATTGGGCACGCTGGTGACGATCTCGCGCTCGACCGCCGCCATCTGGTCGTTGGCGGCATAGGCGCGGCTCTGGTCGCAGAGCGATGGCGCCTTGTCGCGCCACAGCGCGCGCGACACGCAGGTGTCGATGTTCTCGTCGTTGAACGGCACGTCGCGGATGAAGGCGATCTTCAGCCCGGCCTTGCTCAAGCTGGTTAGTGTCGAGCGCAGGCCGGCCCGCCATACGGCGTCCGGCGTGTCCGGCTCGCCCTTGCCCGCCGCCATCTTGCGCGAGGAGGTCAGCGCCAGTTCGGAGATCACCACCAGCGAAGGCCTGGCCGCGATGATCTCCTTGATCGCCTGTTCGCGCCACTGGTCGCATTCGCGGTAGTCGCGGTTGAGCTTCGTGACAAAGTAGGAAAACCGTGAGGGCCGGCACGAGCTCTTCAGCCAGGTCTCGACGCGGTAGCCGTTCTTCTTTCCTGCCTCGATCAGCGGTGTCGACCAGTGATCGGCGTGCGAATCGCCGAACAGCGCGATCACGCGCTGGCCATTGCCGAACACGCAGCGTTTCGGCGTTACCGTGTCGTAGCCCTCGACGCAGGCCTTGGCGCGCGCGGTGGCCGGCTCGGCCGCACTTGCCGCGATCGCGCGCTGCTCGGGGTCCTCGGCGCGCACGGCCAGCGCTGCGTTGCCGTAAGCGGCTGCGACGCCGGTGCCGGTCAGGAGGAGGGCCGGCACCAGCGCCCGCGCCGCATTGGCCATAAGCCAGCCATTGCGGCGGATTGGATTCTCGATGAAATGATAGCTCAGCGCAGAGAGCGCCAACGTCAGCCCGAGGCAGGCGAGGCGTTGCGCAAAAGTCAGCTCCTCGACCAGCATGCCGGCATAGACGATCACCGGCCAGTGCCAGAGATAGAGCGAGTAGGAAACCTTTCCGATCCACTGCAAGGGCGGCAGCGCCAGGGCGGCATTCACGCAATTCGAGGAAAAGAGCCCCGCGTTTTTCCGTTCGAAATTGCGTGCAAGAATGCCGTCCCCGACGCCGGCCGCGCCCGCCAGCAAGAGAAGGACAGTACCGGCCACGGGCACGAGCGCCAGAAAACCGGGGAAGGGAGCCTCCTCGCTGAAGGTGAGGTAAGCGAAGGCAATGAGGACCAGCCCGCACAGGCTGAACGCCGTCCCGAGCCGCGGGCGGTTCTGGAGCAGCCATGCCGGCGCCATCGAAGCCAGCCCGCCGGCGGCGAATTCCCAGGCGCGCAGCGGCGAGAAGTAGAAGGCCCAGGGCTGCGAAATGGGGGTCAGCCAGGCGCAGACCGCGAAGGAGACCAGGCCGGCAATGCCGATCGCAAGCATGATCGTCCGCTTGCCGGGCTTCAGCCAGGCCGCCAGCATCAGCAGCGCCGGCCAGGCGAGGTAAAACTGCTCCTCCACCGACAGCGACCAGTAGTGGATGAAGGGATTGTTGGCGGCGTCGTTGGCGAAATAGTCGAAGGACCAGCGGATCAGCCACAGATTGATCATGTAGGCGGAGGCGAACATCGCGCCCTTGGAATAGAGCTGCTGCTCCTCCGGCGACAGGATCAGCGTGCCGACGGCAAGCGTGGCGGCGATGACGAACAGCGCCACCGGCAGCAGCCGCCGCGCGCGTCGGGCATAAAAGCGAAGGAGGTCGAGCCGGCCCGTGAGCGAAATCTCGCTGACCAGATGGCGGGTGATGAGATAGCCGGAGATGACGAAAAAGATGTCCACGCCGGCAAAGCCGCCGGGCAGGGCGGTGAGGCCGAAGTGGAAAGCGACAACGCCCGCCACGGCGAGCGCCCGCAACCCCTCAATGTCGGGCCGGAAGTCCGGCGATGGTGCTGACACGAAGGCGAACCTCGCAACGGTCGTTCGTATCCCGCCTTGGGTAAAGCCTCGCGCCTATGGGCTCATACCGCAATGCAACAAATCTAACGCAGTGCAACATAAAGGGAGGCGGCAGCAACGGCGGCGGCAACCGACGCTTCGGCAGCCTAGGGTCTGTGCGCGTCGTTTCGCTCAGGACGACGAAGGAGCTCAGCCGCCGTTTCCCCAGTGTTCGAGAGCATGGAAGGACATTGGCGAACGCTAAAGGCAAATTGTCCGCCTGCAGGTAATCTGGTAGGATCAGTGCACCGACGAACGGCTCTGGGACGCCGTGACGTCCGACATCATGCACAAAGACATCAACTCGAACCGGAGAACGGCCATGAAACGGCTTCTGACGGTCGCTGCGCTGTTGGCAGCGGGCAGTTTGATTGCGATGCAGGGCGCAGCTGCCGACGATGCTGCGCTGATCAAAAGCGCCGAGTCCGCCGCACCCGCCGCAGTGGCGAGTGGCGCTGCGGTCTACGCCATGGATGAAAAGGGGAACATGCGCACCCTGCGCGAGGGCAAGACCGGCTTCTGGTGCATGCCGGACAATCCGGCCTCGCCCGGCCCGGATCCGATGTGCGGCGATGCCAACTCGATGGAATGGGCGATGGCCTGGCTGCAAAAGAAGGAACCGCCCAAAGGCAAGGTCGGCTTCATGTATATGCTGTCCGGCGGCACCGACGGCAGCAATACCGATCCTTATGCGACGAAGCCCGAGGCAGGCAACAATTGGATCGAGACGGGGCCGCATGTGATGATCGTCAACGCGATGGACATGATGAAAGGCTATCCGACCGATGCCAAACCCGACACGTCCAAGCCTTATGTGATGTGGCCGGGCACGCCGTACGCGCATCTCATGATCCCAGTAAAATAACCGGCCACGGACCTTCAGGTGCGGCGGCGAGCGCTTCAAATCTCCCTTTGTCCGCAAGGGGAGATTTGCATCAGCCGCTTCGTCCTCGCTCCAACTGATCGCGCCTCGCAACCATCCTCCGATCCGCGCGTTGCAAGCCGGCGAAAGCCAATCATGGCGGGCAGGGTGGAGACTCACGGTGGCGGATAATCGTCAGAACGGCACGCGCGAGTCGGAACCGGGGCTGGCGGGCCTGCTTGCTGCCTCGCGCAGCCATCCGCGCACGGCGCTGCCGACGGTCGCAACCGTCGTCGCGTCGGTTGCGGCGCTCTATTTCGGCCGCGAGGTGTTCCTGCCGATCGCAGTCGCGCTGCTGTTGACTTTCGCCATCGCGCCGCTCGTGTCGGCGTTGAAACGCGTCGGCATTCCGCGCCTGCCTGCCGTGATCGCCAGCGTTTTGGGCGCCTTTGCCGCGCTTGCGCTGTTCTCCTTCGTGGTGGCCACGCAGGTCAGCGACCTCGCCCAGAACATCCCCGTCTATCAGATCAACATCCTGACAAAGATCCGCGCGCTGAAGGAAAACGGGCTGGGCAACGGCATCATCTCGCGCTTGAGCGGCGTGATCGAGCGCGTCGGCCAGGAGTTCGAGCGCCAGGAGCCGCAACTGCCGTCCGCCGCCGAGACGCCGAAGCGCGATCCGATCCCGGTCGAGATCGTCGCGCAGGAAAGGCCGCTCGAAGTATTGCAAAAGGTCATAGAGCCGCTGCTCAGCCCGCTCGGCTCGGCCGGCCTTGTGGTCGTCGTCGTCATCTTCATGCTGATGGAGCGGGAGGACCTGCGCGACCGCTTCATCCGTCTCGTCGGCTATGGCGATCTCCACCGCACCACCCAGGCGCTGCAGGATGCCGGCAAGCGGGTCGGCCAGTATCTGTTGATGCAGCTGGTGGTCAACGTCATCTACGCCATCCCGATCACCATCGGCCTGTGGGTGCTGGGCATCCCCAACGCGCTGCTTTGGGGCCTGCTGGCGCTCGCCTTGCGCTTCGTTCCCTATATCGGGCCGATCATCGGCGCGCTGCTGCCGCTGTTCCTGGCGCTGGCGGTGGCGCCCGGCTGGTCGCTGCTTCTGTGGACCGGGGCACTGTTCATCGCCATGGAGCTGATCACCGGCAACGTCATCGAGCCATGGCTCTATGGCTCGCGCACCGGCCTCTCGCCGCTCGCCATCATCGTCGCGGCGATCTTCTGGACCTGGCTCTGGGGGCCGATCGGCCTGGTGCTGTCGACGCCGCTCACCGTCTGCCTCGTCGTCCTCGGCCGCCACGTGCCGCAGTTCGAGTTCCTCGACGTGCTGTTCGGCAACGAGCCGGTGCTCGAGCCTCATGCGCGTCTCTATCAGCGGCTGCTTGCCGCCGATCCGGACGAGGCGACCGACCACGCCGAGGAGATGCTCGAAGAAAAATACCTGTTCGAGTTCTACGACCAGGTGGCGATTCCGGCGCTGCTGCTTGGCGAGCAGGACCGCATGCGCGGCGTCATGGATGACGAACAGCGCAAACAGGTAGCGGCGAGCGCGCTGACGCTCGTCGCCAATCTGGACGCCAGCGCCCAGGAGGAAGCGGAGGAGGCGGAAGCCGAGGAGGAAGAGGACCAGCAGGCAGCCACTGCCTCGGCCGAGGCCTCGCCGGGCAAGGCAGCCTCAGCCAAGATCACCGCGGGCAAGGCTGCTGAAGGCAAGGCGAACGATCGGAAGGCCGGCGACGGCAAGGAGCCTCTATCCGAGGAGGTCGATCTTCCGGATGGCGTGGGCTTCTCCGTGCTTTGCGCCGGCGGGCGGGGCGAGCTCGACGACGCCGCCGCCGCTATGCTGGCGCAGGTGCTGGAGGTGCAGGGCGCCGAAGTGTCGAGAGCGAGTTTCATTGACCTCGAACCTGCCGGGATCCGCCGCCTCGACCTGAGCGGCGTCGATACGGTGGTGATCGGTTTCCTTAACCGCGACTCCACCAAGCACGCGCGCTTCATGGTGCGGCGGCTGAAGCGGCTGAAACCGCGTCTCAGGGTCGGCATCGTGTCCTGGTCGGAAATCGGCAACAGCGACGCCAAGGCCGCGGCCGAACTTGCCGCCGGGCTTAACGCCGATTTCGTCGCCCATGGCATGGTCAGCGCCGTGACGGGCGCCCTGTCGAGCGAGCCGCCGGTGATGCTGAAGCTTGCGCCGCAACGCCGGCCACGCCGCCGGCCGGCCCGCAAGAAGGAGCTGCAGGCGGCTGGATGAGGGAGGCGACTTTCCCCCTCAATTGACCGGCCCGAAGGCCCGCGCGAACCGCGCGGCTTTGCGATCCGCGCGGGCAGGCGCCGGCCCCGCCGGCGGCGCCACGCCCCAGCCCTCAGGCTGGCCGGGTGGCTGTCTGGTTCGGCCCTTGTCCGGCCGTTTCTGTTCTGCCTCGCCGATCCGGGCAGAAGCCCGGATCCTTCGGAGCGCGCTAGAAATGCAGGTCCAGTGCAGGCGGATGGCTTGGCCTGGATCGTCTTGCGGCGCTGCTGCGGAGCCGGCGGGACGGCTTGCTTGCTCCTGGTTGCACTGCCCAGTGAGCTTGCGGCGGCCGTGAAAGCATGATCTTCGCTCGAACAAGAGGCCAATCCCGATTCTGTCGGGACGGAACAGGTGCAGCCGGATGGCACTGAACATCGCGCAGAAGTTACGACTGACTTCGGTCGTGCTGGGAACCGCCAGCCGCAAGGATCTGGCGGCGGCGTTCCGAGCGGTCAATCCGAAGACGGCTTTCGATATCGGCCGCGCCGACAAATGGCTGCAAGGCCGCGCCCAGCCTCGCGAGCACAGCGTCTACGAAGACTGGGCGAAAGTGCTGCGCCTCGAGCGACCCGGCGCCTGGATCGCCGAGAGCGATCTGCCGAGCTTCACGGCCGCGATCGCGGCTCGGCACGGCATCGACGCGACGGAGCTCGAACGCCGCGCCCACGCGCAGGTCGAGGCCTCGCCCGGGCATGACGACAAGGGCACCGGGCTGGCGCTTGCCGGGACCTATGCCTGCTATTCGCGCGCCTGGTCGCCTTACTATCGCGGCCAACTCATCAGGGGCCGCCTGTCGATCGAGGCCGGACCCGGCGCGCATGCGTTCACCGCCACATATCGCGAGACATTGCCGACCGGGCAGTTGCAGCTCGGCGGGCCGGTCACGCCGGCAAAGCGCAGCCTCTACCTACATCTGAAGGAGGTGGGCGGCGAAGCGCAGTTCTTCCTTTGCCTGTTCCCGCAGACGCAGCCGGTGAGCGTGCTCGGCGGCTATATGGTCGGCACCGCCATCATCGGCCCGGAGGCGCAGCCCTCGCTGACAAGAATCCTGCTGGTGCGCCTGCGCGATGCGCCAGCCGCCGAGCAATGGGGCGGGTACCTGCCGCCGGGCACCTCGATCGCCGCCGATCTCGCGAGCCTCGGCATCGTCATGGAGCACCCGGAAGCGGTCGACCGGCAGCTCGGCCAGTTCCTCAGTGCGGACAGCGACGGCGGCGTCAACCAAATCCCGCCGTCCGAGTACCGCGCCATCCTCGACGTGTTCGACCGCCATTGGCTGCAGCACGCGGGCTAGGAACGAACCTCAGCAGGCTCGATGTTGCCGGCTCACCATAGCCTGCCCGCATTCGGTTGCAGCCGGCTCGCTTTGCACGCATCTCACGAAAACGTTTTTTGACAAAACGGCACTTCCCTTGCGTCTTGAGGCGGCAAATTGGGCAAGGGGCATATCCATGAAGAAGATCTATGAGAAACCGGTGCTGGTGAAGCGCCAGAAGCTGTCGAGCGTCGTTGCCGGGTCGTCGGCCCCGCTCCCGCCGCGCTGACCTAAGCAACAGCCAGCAGGGCAAGCATTCCCGGGCTAAGCTTGACAGGGCGGCCGCATCGCGTTCACCTGCGCAGGTCGTTGACCCGCCCAGGAATGGACGATGAAGAAGACTTACGAAAAACCGCGGCTGCAAAAGCGCGGCAGGCTGTCGGCCGCGACCGCCGCCGCGCCGTCGTCCGGCTTTACCTTCTGAGGCGAGCCAGGCCGCCCTGCGGCACTCCTTTGCGGCGGTCCGAGATCGGTCGAAACTATTGGCTTTGCCACGGCGCACCAATCGGCGTACCCTGCCGTATCGCTGGTAACCACCCACCGGACACCATTGGCGACTGAGAGACGTTGATCCGCGCTCCCATCTGAACAGGGAGAGCGGCATGCTCGAGAACAAGAATCCCCACTTGCCCGCGCGGGCACGCGGCCGCAGATTTCCAGGACCAACTGATAGAGGAGAGCAGAAGGGCGCTGATCCGCTCTTACGACCTGTTGCGTCGTACGGAGCGCCTGGTGAACGCTTCCGGCCGCAAGCTTGATGGTCGCTCCCCGGCGGCGCTCGCCCACGCGAAGCGTCTTCAGGTGGGAATTGCGATCAAGAAGACGTACAGCAAGCCGACGCTTGAAAAGCTGGCAACGGTTCGTCAGTAGCGGTCTGGGCACCCTTTCTGAGCCTCGTACGCGAAACCTCGCGCCGCTGCCGGCCAGGAGCGGGCGGTACACTACGCAAGTGCCCGCCCGTCCGGCGCCGCCGCCAAGCTGCTGAAACCCCGTCCGTCCCCAACAGCAACGGTCATGGCGTAACCAGTCACTGCGGATTGCCATTGGCCCGGCTGGCTGTCAACGTCGGCGGCGGCGCCTCCGGAACAGCGTTTTTTTCCGTTGTGCAATGCCGAAATCGGGCTGCCGCATTTCCGCGGTTGCCGCGCCGGCAGGCTCCGAAATGGCGGATTTCCGGGCTTTTCGGCCGTTGCGGCAAGCGACACGAATGTTGCCGCCTACACGTTTGAATAGGCTGGTTTTTCACTGGTTGAGGCGTTTTGAGGTCCGGTTGTCAACCTGACTTTTTTTGGGCGCATTTCGGCAACGCAGCATTGGCGGGCAAACGGCAGTGAATTACCCGTCGCGCTAGCGGTTTCGTCGCCCCTCAAAGACTGCGGAGAGGAACGCTGCCGCTCTGTGAACCGCTTCATGATGCGCACATGCAGGGATGCTAAAATTCGCCATCCGATGAGGGTGGGCGATCGGTTGCTCGAAGTGTCCCGGCGCAGGTCCTGGCGGGCAGATCGGGCAGAGGTGCTCGCGCAGCGACGGAGCGGGGGTTCTTGTTGGGCGTCCCCCCGCTCCGTCCCGGCGTGTCGGTCTGTCGGCGCGGCGTTCCTTCGCGCCTCGCCTGCCTGCGTGCCGGTCGCCGCGAAAGGAGATCGGCTGTCTCACCGCCCTCCGCACACCTCCCTCACCAGGCCCCGCAGCCACCGATGCGCGGGGTCGGCGTCGAGGCGCGGGTGCCATAGCAGCGAAATGGTGAGCCCGGCGAGCTTCACCGGCAATGCGAAGGTGAGCAGGCCTTCGCGCAGCTTGCCGGTATAGCGCTCGGGCACCGTGGCGATGAGATCGGAGCCGCGCGCCAGCGCCAGCGCTTCCGCGAAGCCGCCGACCACGGTGGCGATCGTCCGCGTCAGCCCGGCGAGTTCCAGCGCGTCGTCGATAGGCCCGCGATCCAGCCCGCGGCGCGAGATCAATATATGCCGGCCGGCGGCGAAGCGGGCGGCGGTGATCTTGCCGTCGCACAGCGGATGGCCGCTGCGCACCACGCCGACGAAACGGTCGCGGAACAGCGCCTGCGCCCGCACCTCGGGGCCGGTCGAGCCGCCGATAACGCCGGTCTCGAGATCGACACTGCCTTCGCGCATCGGCGCGCTGTCCTTGTCGGGCTTCGGCACGAAGCGGAGCTGCACGCCCGGCGCTTCCTCGGCGACGCGCGCGAGAAGGGCAGGGCCGAAATTTTCCACAAAACCATCGCTGTTGCGCAGCGTGAAACTGCGCGCAAGCCGCTTCAGATCAAGGCGTTCGGCGGGGCGCAGCACAGCCTCCGCCTCCTTCACCAGCCGGCCGACATCCGTCCCGAGCTCGATGGCGCGCGGCGTCGGCACCAGGCCGCGCCCGGCGCGGACCAAAAGCGGATCGCCGGTCACCTCGCGCAGTCTTGCGAGCGCGCGGCTCATTGCCGACGGGCTGAGCTTCAGCCGCCGCGCGGCTTTCGCGACACTGCCTTCGGCGATGAGCACGTCCAGCGTGACGAGCAGGTTGAGATCGGGTCGCGACATGGCGCGATCTTAGCACGTCCTCGATGCAGTGACAGGGCGTTTCATGCACTATTCGAGTGCAAATGCTGCGCGTTCCGCCGCATCGGCCAGGCACCTATTGTCCCGGCAAGTTCCACCCGAGCCGGAGAAGAACCATGGCCGATATCGCAGATCCACGCGCCGCTCCCGCAAGGCGCTCGGCAAGCGGCGCGCTGGTCAGCCTGTCGCTGGCGATGCTTTTGTCCTCGCTCAGCACCAGCATCGCCAATGTCGCGCTGCCGACGCTGAGCACCGCCTTCGCAGCATCCTTCCAGGCGGTGCAATGGGTGGTGCTAGCCTATCTGCTTGCCATCACCGCGCTCATCGTCAGCGTCGGGCGGCTTGGCGATCTCGTCGGCCGCCGGCTGCTGCTGGTCGCCGGTCTGGGCCTGTTCAGCGCCGCGTCGCTGGCGGCCGCGCTTGCGCCGTCGCTGCTGTTGCTGGTCGCCGCCCGCGCCGCTCAAGGCCTCGGCGCCGCGGTGATGATGGCGCTGACCATGGCCTTGGTCGGCACGACGATGCCGAAAGAGCGTACTGGCAGCGCCATGGGCCTGCTCGGCACCATGTCGGCGATCGGCACGGCGCTTGGGCCGTCGCTTGGCGGGGTGCTGATCGCTTCCCTCGGCTGGCGCGCGATCTTCCTCGTCACTGCCGGGCTGGGTGTCGTGGCGATGATCCTCGCCCGGCGCTTCCTGCCGGGCGATCAAACCGCGATGATCCTCCGCAATGAGGCGCAGGGCGTTGGCCCGCGCTTCGACGCGCTGGGCACGTTGCTGCTTGCCTTGACGCTCGCCGCCTATGCGCTGGCGATGACGGCAGGACGCGGCCATTTCGGCGGCACGAACATCGCGCTGCTCGGCATGGCCGGTCTCGGCGCCGGCCTGTTCCTCTATGCGCAGCGGAGAGTGACGTCGCCTCTGGTCAAACCAGCGCTGTTCAGCGATTCGGTGCTGGCGCCGAGCCTTGCCATGAACGGGCTGGTCTCCACCGTGATGATGGCGACGCTTGTCGTCGGACCCTTCTTCCTGTCGCGCGCGCTGGGCCTGGGCGACGCGCAGGTCGGCGCCGTGCTGTCGATCGGCCCGGTCGTCTCGGCGCTGTGCGGCGTGATTGCCGGCCGCATCGTCGATCGCCTGGGCGCGTCCGCCATGGTCGTTGCCGGGCTGGTGCTGATGACCATCGGCTGCCTCGCACTCACTCTGCTGCCGGCGCTGTTCGGCATCGCCGGCTACGCGGCGGCGATCATGCTGCTGACGCCCGGCTATCAGCTCTTCCAGGCGGCGAACAACACCGCCGTCATGGCCAATGTCGATAAGAACGAGCGCGGCGTTGTCTCGGGCATGCTCAGCCTGTCGCGCAATCTCGGTCTGATCACCGGCACGGCGATGATGGGCGCGGTGTTTGCGTTCACGGTGGGCACTGGCGAGGTCGGCGCCGCGGCACCGGAAGCAGTCGCCGGCGGGATGGGTTTTACGTTCGCAGTGGCGGCGGGTTTGGTCGCCCTGGCGGTGGCAATTGCGTTGGTTGGAGGTTTGCGAAAGCGTCGGTGACATCCAATCTCCCCCCCTTGCGGGGGAGATGTCCGGCAGGACAGAGGGGGGTCGTCTCACTTGGATTGCCAACGCCGTCTGATGTCGGGGGGAGCGCTGGCGCTTCACGCGAAGCGCCCCCTCTGGCACCTTCGGCGACAGCTCCCCTCGAAGGGAGAGTACGCATCGCCGCCAATGCAACCCATTGCACATTCCCCGCGCCCGTCTTGCCGTATCGGCTTCCGTAAATTAGCCGATTTTGATATTCCGTTGCGGTCTTCTCCCGCCGCATCGACGAGGAGCCAGATGGCAGTGGAAGGGTGCCCGGCCGGATGACCGACGCTCCGCATAAGGGGCTGCTGGACCTGTGCGTGCTCGGCGACTTCCAGGTGGTCCGCGACGGCGCGCTGCTCGACCTGCCGCCGTCGCGCAAGACGAGAGCCTTGCTTGCCTATCTCGCCGTCACCGGCAAGGCGCATCAGCGCGAGCGGCTCTGCGAAATCTTCTGGGACATTCCCGACGATCCGCGCGGCGCCTTGCGCTGGAGCCTGTCCAAGATCCGCCAGGTGCTTGGCGAGGACGAACCCGCTCTGGTCGCCGACCGCAACACTGTCTCGCTGAAACTTGGCACGGACTATGCCCGGCTGCTGCCGCTGGTGAAGGCCGATCTTTCCATGGCGTCCACGGAAGAGCTGGAGGCCGTGGCCGGTTCGATCCGCGGCGATTTCCTCGCCGATCTTTCGCTCGAGCGCTGCTTCGAATACGAGGCCTGGCGCGCGGGCGTCGCCAGCGAGGTCGAGATCGCCGAGCTCGGCATGTTGCGCGAGCTGATCGAGCGCCTGGCCGGCGAGCCGAGGCGTGCGTTGCCGCTTGCCCGGCGCCTGCGGCGGCTGCTGCCGGAGGATATCGGCCTGGCGGAAGAGATCGCGGCGCTGGAAGAGAAGGTGAGGGCGGCAGCCGCCCAGCCGACGGGACGTTCCGCGCAACGCGGCGCCACGGACGTGGCCCAGATGCAATCACCTTCGCCTTCGCTCGCCAAGGCGCCGACGCCCGCGCAGGATCCCGGCCGCGCCGTCCATTTCTGCCGGGCTCGCGACGGCACAAGGCTTGCTTTTGCCAAGACCGGCAGCGGCCCGCCCATCCTGCGCGCCGCGCATTGGATGTCGCATCTGACCTTCGACTGGGACAGCCCGATCTGGCGGCACTGGATGAGGGAACTGTCACGCCGGAACCAGTTGGTGCGCTACGACGAGCGCTGCAATGGCCTGTCGCAACGCCACGTGGCCGACGTCTCGTTCGACACGATGGTGTCGGATCTCGAATGCGTCGTCGAGGCCGCGGGGCTCGATCGCTTCACGCTTCTTGGTCTGTCGCAGAGCTGCGCGGTTTCGATCGCCTATGCCATACGCCACCCCGAGAAAGTCTCGGGCATGATCCTCTACGGCGGCTACGTCAAAGGCTGGCGGGCGCGCGGCGACCCCGGCGAGATCGCCACGCGCGAGGCCGTATCGACGCTGATGCGCGAGAGCTGGGGCAAGTCGAACCCGATGTTCCGCCAAGCCTTCTGCTCCATGTTCATCCCCGGCGCCACGCACGAACATTTCGCCTGGATGGACGATCTGATGCGGCGCACGGTTTTGCCGGACGACGCCTGGCGCCTGCAGACTGCCTTTTCGGTGATCGATGTCAGCGAGCTGCTCGAAAAAGTGCGGGTGCCGACCCTGGTGCTGCACGCGCGGGAAGACAATGTTGCCCCGGTCGAGTCCGGCCGCACCATGGCGGCGGGTATTCCCGGCGCCAGCTTCCTCGAGCTGGAAAGCCAAAACCACATCCTGCTTGAGGGCGAGCCGGCCTTCGACGAGTTCGTCGCCCACGTCCGGGCCTTCGTCGCCGGTACGGCAGGTTCCTAGGAAATCTCCTACCGCGATCGCGTAATTTAATCTTGGCGTGGGAAGCTTATCTTTGGGTGGCGGCGGTGCCCATTCCGCCCCCTTCGGCCGGTGCTTCAGCTATCCCAACGCCCCCCGCCCGCTGCGGCACCGGCCTCATTCGTCTCGTTCTGCGATGCCGCCTCGGCCGAGCCGGCTTCCGCTTCGCGCTCCAGCTCGACCAGCTTCGACTTGATCTCTTGCGTGTCCGCATGCTCGAGCCCAACCACGTCATTGCGTGTCTGCCGCAGCGCGATCACGATCTCGTCGAGTTTCGCATGGATGGCCGCCGTGTCCCGGTACCCCTGGATAAGCACGATCCCCGTGATGATGATGGCCGCTGCCGACAGGGCATAGGTCACCGTGTTGGTAAGTCCGAAGGGTACGAGCAAGGTGCACGCAACCATCGCGATAACCATCGCATAGAAGCCGGGCGGCCTAGACAGAAAATCGGCGAGGATGAAGAGGAGCCGATTCATGGGCGACGCTATGAAAGCAGGAACCCGGCTATCAGCACGGTGAGGACCATCGAGGCCGGCACGGCAAGCAGCCAGCGAGCCTCCAGGACACTGTTGGTAGGGTCTTCCATATTTATCCTCCCATCGGCGAATTGCTTGCCGGCAAACGGCGACCAAAAGCGTTCGTTCCACTCATCGGCCAACCGTCCGAAGCGCCGTCGGACTGAAGTCCGGAAAGCAAAGAAGAGGATCGACCGCCGCAACCTAAGTCATGCTTCCGCATTTCTGACGCGCCATTGCATCGGGAGGCGATATATGACCGACGGACTTGCGGACGATCTGGAAGACCAGCCATATGAAACAGCGTCCTTCGCCAGCAAATACGGGCTCTCCGACAAGCTTGCCAAGGCCATGTTGATCGCGAACGGACCGTCGCGACGCGCCTGCGACGCCGCGGCGAGCACTTACCTCAGATATGTTGCGCTGCGGCGCGAACGCCCGAAATGACCTTCGCTGCGTTGCTGCCGGGCAGCCCGATCCAGGCCGGAACCAAACAGACCGGCAGGGGTTTATCCGGCGAAGGGACGCTCCACCAACCAGGAATATTGCAATGAAAACAGTGCTTCTCGCAGCGTTGGCGCTTTGCGTCGCGGCACCCGCCGTCGCATCCGCCGCCGAGGCCGATGTGGTCATCACGACGCATCACAGGCACCATTACCATCACCGTCCCGCCATCGTCATAAATGAGGAAGGCCACCGCCTTCATCATCGCCATCACGGCACCGTCGCATTCTATGACAACGGCCGCCGCGCCTGGCATCGCCATCACCGCTCGGATAGCGTCGTCGTCACGAGCTCAGTCGAGCGCCATCACCGCTACCACCGTCGTCCGGTCACCGTCGAAAGCGACACCGACTATTGACGGCTATCGGCCCGGCTCGAGAACCGACAGCCGGGCCGAACCGTTGCCGGCGATCATTTGTCCGCCTCGCCCCCGGCGAGCGGCACGGTGAACACCGTCGCGGTGCCGGTGAGACAAAGCTCGCCGGCCTCGTTGCGCACCGAGGTCTCCAATTTCGTGATCGGCTTGTCGGCGCGCACGTCCTTGACCTCGACGCGGCCGGTGATCAGTTCGCCGACGCCGACCGCCTTGACGAATTTCCAGGAGACTTCGAGGAACACCGAGCCGGGCCCGGGAAGGTCCTCCGCGACCACCGCGTTCAGGATGCCGGAGGTGACGCCGCCCTGCACGATGAGCTTGCCGAACACCGAGGCCTCGGCCAAGGCCTTGTCGTAGTGCAGCGGGTTGCGGTCGCCGGTCATCTCCGCGAAGGCGTCTATATCCTGCGGTTGCGTGCGCCGCGAACGCTCGGCGACGGCGCCGACCTGCGGCCGCCCCTTGATGACGCCTATCCACCCGTCCTTCATCAAATGTACGGTCATGGTCTTACTCCCGTTCGGTTGCGATAGAGGCTCGAGCCCGCCATTGCCTGCGGTTCGTCCTTGTTTGCCGGCGCTCGATAAGTCGCCAGCTCGCTCATGGCGGGCACGGCGCGGCGGACCGGCATCGGCTGTGCGGCGAGCGCCCGGACCTCGGCCTTCATAACCGCGCTGAAGCGGCGGTGCCGCTCGCCGATATCGGCCAGCGACCAGTCGAAGCCGGCAATGGCGTCAGTGGTGTCGAGGATCTGATGGGCGAAGAGATCGCGCTCCTGCTGCCAGGTCGCGAAGGCTGCTTCCGATCCGTCCAGGATCGCCCGCGCCAGGCTCTCGGCGTCGCGCAGCGCGTCGGCAATGCCATGCGAGGTGAGCGGGTCGCGGAAGAAGCCGGCATCGCCGACCAGCGCCCAGCCTGGTCCGTGAGCGTGGCGGATGTAGCCCGGCACGCCGCGGAAAGCCTGCAGGCGGGCATCGTCGGGCGCCCGGCTCGCCTGTTCGGCCAGTGCCGGCGAAAGCGCCTCGAGCACCTCCATGCGGGCGCGGAAATGATCAAGGCGGAAGCGCTCGTCGAACAGCTTGGTCGGCACCGAAGCGACGATGCAGGCCAGCCCGGCATTGGTCGGAATGAGGGAGCCGGCGATGCCGTCGCGGAAATACCAGTGATAGCCGGCGCCGGGTTCGACCGGCGCGTAGCCATAAACATGGGCAGCCGAGACCGTGCCTCTTCTGAGCACTTGCGCGTCGCAGCATTTCGCCACCGTGGAGCCGATGCCGTCGGCGCCGATCACGATGTCGGCGCTTAAACGTAAGGCCGCGCGGCCGGCGCCGCGGATCTCGACGCCGCGCACGCGTCCGCGCGTGTCGGCAAAGAGGTCGCCGACCGCCACGTCGTGCAGGAACTCGGCGCCGGCCTTGCGCGCGGCATCGACGAGCATGCGGTCGAGCACGGTGCGCCTAGGCGCGATCAGCCCGGGAAGATCGGGCCCGGCATTGAGCAGAATGGTGATCTCCTCGTCGCCATAGTGGAACGTCGTTGTCTCGATCAGCGGCGTGCCGGCCCTGAGGAGCGGTTTGAGCAGGCCCCAGCGCGACAGCTGCAGCACGGCGGGCCGCATCAGCGCGTGCGTCGACAGCGTGTCTGAGCCGTAGGGCCGGCGCTCGATCGCCAGCACCGTCAGGCCGGCGCGGGCAAGCAGCAGCGCCGTCGAGGCCCCGGCGCAGCGCGCACCGACGATGATGGCGTCGTAATGGGCGCGCTTGGGCGTGGGCGGCAGGGAAATCGCGGTCGTTGGCATCTCCGGTGTCCTCACGGCGGCCTCTCAGGCGGCTTGGCGACCTTTGCGGTCGAGATAGATGGAGACCTCGGCGGCGATCGCTTGCGCGTCGACGCCGGCGCCGCCGATGAAGTTGGAATCGCGCTTGCGCAGGAAGCGGAAGCCGAGCGCGTAGAGTCCGGGAACGCTGGTGATCCCGCCGCGGTGCGCCAGCTCGCCATCCGGCCCGACCGCCGACGGCTCCAGCCAGTCGAACGAGCGGGCATAGCCCGTCGCCCAGATCACCGTGCCGGTCGCCCCCTCCGTCAGCGAAAGCCGCTGGCGGCGCGCAGAGGGCGTCGGCACCGGCTCGCGCCGGCCGGGCCGCGCGGCGCCGGCGAAGCGGTCGATCTCGGCAAGCAGCCGCCCCTGCTTCGCGTCCGCCGCCGCGATCTGCGCGGCAAGATCGTCGGCAAAGGCGATCTCGCGGTTGGCTATGCCGCGCACGCGGCCGGTGAGCTCGACGCCGAGGGCCTGCAGTGTGGCAAGGTCGACATTGGCCTTGTCCGGTCGTCCGGCGAGTTGCAGCGAGGGCTGCCGCCTGGCGCTCTCCGGATTGGCAAGTCCGTCGAGCGGCTGGGCCATCACGCCCATCTGACAGAGCCAGAAGAAGATGTCCTTGCCGCGCCACAGTCTCGGCAGGCGCGTATGCTTGCCGACGGACAGCATCACCCGCCGGCCGGCGCGCGCGAGCTCGTCGGCGATCTGCACGCCGGAAGATGAGGCGCCGACGATCAGCACCCCGCCGGGCGGCAGCTCGCCGGGAGAGCGATACTGCGAAGCGTGGATATTCAGCGGTCCGCCTCTGGTCTCGGACACAAAGGGCATCATCGGCCGATCGCAATGCCCCGTCGCCACCACTACGACCCTGGCCAACCAGTCGCCGGCGCCGGTGGCGAGCGCGAAGCCGCCGCCGGTCCGCCTGCAGGAGGTGACCTCGACCTTGCATTCCACCGGCACCTGCCAGCGGCTTGCATACGTTTCGAGATCATGGACGAACACGTCCTTTGTCCTGAAGCCGTCGGGGTCCGGGCCGTCATAGGGCGAGCCGGGCAGGCCGTTCAGCCAGTTCGGCGTCAACAGCCTCAGCGATCGCCAGCTCTGCGTGCGCCAGCGCTCGCCGATGCGGCCGCGCTCCAGCACGACATGGTCGATTCCGGCGCGGCCAAGGCAATGGCTGAGCGCAAGCCCGGCCTGCCCGCCGCCGATGATGACGACGTCAGCATGTTTCATGGCTCTGTTCCGAGGCCCTGGGAGAGACGGTCCGGATTTCTCCGAACCGTCGCTTCAGCTAACGCATTTCGCCCAGAAGTGTGCAGCGGTTCTGGGACAACGACATGCGTCAAAACAAAGAACTAAGGCGCGTCGCCTGAACCGTTTTCAGGACGACGCGCTTTAGGTCACTGGATGGTCTTGATGCCGACCGTGACCGGCACTCCGTTGGTCAGCACGTCGAACACGGCCGAGCGTGCGCGGGCCTGCTCGACCAGCTGCTCAAGCTTCTCGGCCGGCGCGTCGCCCTCGACCTCGAACGACACCTGGATGTTCTGGAAGCCGTTGCGTACCTCGTCCGAGATGCCGAGGATGCCGCGCAGGTCGATGTCGCCGTCGACCGAGCACTTCACGCTGGTGAGCTTGATGCCGCGCGCGGCGGCGATGTTGGCGAGCCCCGCCATCAGGCAGCTCGCCAGCCCATGCAGCAGCCACTCGACAGGGGTCGGGGCGTTGTCGGCGCCGCACAGGATCGCCGGATGGTCGCTGTCGGCATAGAAGGGCTTCTCGTGCTTCTGCTCCTGGCCGGCACCGTGGAAGCCATGCATGACGCTCTTGCTGTGGGTGCCTTCGATCCATTCGTTGTGGGCGCGGAACTGGAACTTCGCCAGCTCCGGCTGACCGGCGACGAAATTGATGGTCGCCAGGAGGTTCGGTGTGTCGACGCCGTTGAGCGGAACGCGGGCAGGTTTGGTGCTGGGTTGCATGTGACTACTCCGAAGGTTGCTTTGCGGCTTGGTTGCCGTGACGGCTTCCTTTCTGACGCCGATGCGTTTGAACGAGAGTGGATGGCAGCGTGGAATTTCTGATACGCCCACCGTGGAAATTGCATCGCCCGTTTCATTTGGGCGGACAGCCCGCGACCGGTTCCAATGCCGGCAGTGCCTCGCGTCGGAACGCGAAAACCCCGGCGAGCCGGGGTTTTCACCAGCCGTCCGGCCGGCCGCCGATGCAGTCGTTCATCCGCTTCAGGCATCCGTCCTGCCGGCTGCGGCGAGCGCGGCGCGCGTGGACGTGTAGTGCTCGATCTGCGAGCGGCTGATGCCCATGTCTTTGAGCAAATAGTCTGGCATGGCGCGCAGCGCGGCGCGATCGCTGCGCATCCGCATGGCGTGATAGGCCAGCCGCAATCCGCGGCGGGCAGAGCCGAACAGGTTGAAGCCCGTGCGGTCGGTTTCGTACTGCAAACGATCCATCGTCGTCATTGTCGTCTCCATTGTTGCGAGCGCGTTCATTCGCGCCGTCGATGGGGACAATGACGTACGGGCGAGGGAGCCAGCGTTGGAGGCGACGTCGAAATTGCCGTGGAATCGTGAGGAGGGAGATTACCCGCTCCGCTGCCCTCATTGGACTTGCCCCGGCACAACCCCATATTGAATCCCAAGGAGCTTTGAGGCGTGAAACTCGCGCGGGTGGCCCTTCTGGCAGCGGCTTTCATGGCCGCCGCGGCGGTTTTCCCCTTCTCCTCGGCCGAAACGGCGGGGGAGAGGATGGCCTTGAGCATCGCGATTGACGGCGCCATCGGTCCGGCGAGTTCGCGCCAGCTCAAGGAAGCGCTCAAGACCGCGGCCGAGCGCAACGCCGGGGCTCTCATCCTTCAGCTCGACACGCCCGGCGGCCTCGTCACCTCGATGCGCGAGATGATCGCCGATATCCTGGCGTCCCCCGTTCCCGTCATCGGCTATGTCGCGCCCGCCGGCGGTCATGCGGCGAGCGCCGGAACCTATATCCTTTACTCGACCCATGTCGCGGCGATGGCGCCCGGCACCAATCTGGGCGCCGCGACTCCGGTCGAGATCGGCGGGCTGCCCTCGCTTCCCGGCGGTGAGAAGGACGACAAGGACACCGGGAAGCCAGCCGGGGACCCGATGACGGCCAAGGCGACCAACGACGCGGTGGCGCTAATCCGCTCCCTCGCCGAACTGCGCGGGCGCAATGGCGACTGGGGCGAGAAGGCGGTTCGCGAGGCGGCGAGCCTCTCGGCAGGTGCGGCGCTGCAGCAACATGTCATCGACTTCGTCGCCCGTGACACGGCGGAGCTGCTGCAGCTCGCCGACGGCCGCATCGTCGACGTGGCCGGCAAGAAAGAGGTGCTGGCGACGAAGGGCCTGGCCGTCGAGGTCCTGGATCCCGGCTGGTTCATCCGGCTTCTCGCGGTCATCACCGATCCGAACGTTGCCGTCCTCCTGATGCTGATCGGCTTCTACGGCATCGTCTTCGAGGTCACGAGCCCAGGTGCGGTGGCGCCTGGCGTCATTGGCGCCATCTGCCTCGTACTCGGCCTCTACGCGCTCGATCTCTTGCCGATCAACTATACCGGTCTCGCCCTGATGCTGCTCGGCGTCGCCTTCCTCATCGTCGAGGCATTCAGCCCGACAGTGGTGCTGGGTGTCGGCGGCGCGGCCGCGTTCCTGCTCGGCGCGGCCATGCTGCTCAAGGTCGAGGGGCCGGGCTTCGCCATATCGTGGGCGGTCATCGGCCCCGCCGCGGCGCTGACGCTGGGCCTCGCGCTGCTGGCCGGCAGCTATCTTTGGGCGGCGCGCCGCAATCCGCCGCGCGTCGGCGGCGGGGCCATGCACGGTCTTTCCGTGAACGTTCTCGACTGGGAAGGCGGAGAAGGTCATGTGCTGGCGCTCGGCGAGCGCTGGCGCGCCAAGGCCGAGGAGCCGATCGCGCCCGGAGATCGTGCTGAGGTGACCGCCGTCAGCGATCTCGTGCTGACGGTGCGGCGGCGTGGTGCAGGTCACAACGGAGCGGGAAACGACGGAGCAAAACGATGACGCTCGGCTATGTCGCCTATCTGATCCTCGCGCTGCTGGTGATCATGTTCCTGTCGGCGGCGATCCGCATCCTGAGGGAATATGAGCGGGGCGTGGTCTTCACGCTCGGCCGCTTCACCGGGGTCAAGGGGCCCGGCCTCATCCTGCTCGTTCCCTTCATCCAGCAGATGGTGCGCGTGGACCTGCGCGTTGTGGTGCAGGACGTGCCGCCGCAGGACGTCATCTCGCGCGACAATGTCTCGGTCAAGGTCAACGCGGTGCTCTATTTCCGCATCGTCGACGCCGAGCGGGCGATCATCCAGGTCGAGGATTTCATGACCGCCACCAACCAGTTGGCGCAAACCACGCTGCGTTCGGTGCTCGGCAAGCACGAGCTGGACGAGATGCTGGCCGAGCGCGACAAGCTCAACAGCGACATCCAGGACATCCTCGACCAGCGCACCGACGCCTGGGGCATCAAGGTCTCCAATGTCGAGATCAAGCATGTCGACCTGAATGAGAGCATGGTCCGGGCCATCGCCAAGCAGGCAGAGGCCGAGCGGCTGCGGCGCGCCAAGGTCATCAACGCCGACGGCGAGCAGCAGGCGGCGGCCAAGCTGGTCGAGGCCGGCCGCATGCTGGCGGCCGAACCGCAGGCCATGCAGCTGCGCTATTTCGAGGCCCTGCACGACATCGCCGGCGAGCGCTCATCGACCGTGGTCTTCCCGCTGCCGATGGATCTGCTCAGCCAGTTTTTGAAGGGCCAGAGCCAGGGCAAGTGATCTCCCCCCTCGAGGGGGAGATGCCCGGCAGGGCAGAGGGGGTCGGTCCGACTGGACTCGGCCTATTGCGACGGTTGTAGGTTGGCGCCCCACGCGCGGCGACCCCCTCTGTCGCCTTCGGCGACATCTCCCCCTCGAGGGCCCTCGAGGGGGGAGACAAGGCCGGCGCTAAATCAACTTCTCCAGCGTAATCGGCAGGTCCCGCACCCGCTTCCCCGTCGCGTGGAACACCGCGTTGGCAATCGCCGGCGCGACGCCGACGATGCCGAGCTCGCCGACGCCCTTGCCGCCCAGCGCCGAGGAATGCGGGTCGGGGATGCCGACCGAGATCGTCTGGATATCCGGGATGTCGGCATTGGTCGGCAGCATGTAGTCGGCGAGATTGCCGTTGACGATCCGGCCATGGCGGCGGTCGACGATGCCTTCTTCCAGCAGCGCCTGGCCGATACCCATGATGATGCCGCCCTTCCACTGGCTCTCCGCCAGCTTGGGGTTGTAGAGCCGGCCGGAATCGAGCGCCGACACGACGCGCGACACGCGCACCGTGCCAAAATCCTCGTCGACGCGCACCTCGACGAAATGCGCGCACCAGGAGTGGCGGGAATAATCGCCCTCGGTGTGTGGCAGCGCCATGGCGATGGTAGTGTAGTTGTTGTAGCGCTGCTCCGGCGTGAAGCTGGCCGGGACAGTGTCGCCCTTGGCCTCGATCTTTTCGCGACCGAGGGCGCGCATCAGCTCGGCGATCGAGAACTCCGGGCCGTCACCGCGCGGCGAGGCGATGCGGCCACCCTTCACTTGAAGCGTGTTCGCCTGCAGCCCATGGAAGGGCGAGCGCGGATCGGAGAGCGCCAGCCCGATCAGCTCGTCCAGCGTCTGGCCCGCCGCCTTGTAGACGGCGCCGGTCATGACCCCGGCAAGCCGCGAGCCGCCGGTGACGCCGGCGCGGGCGAAATGGGAATCCCCCAGCCTCACCGACACCTTCTCTACCGGCACGCCAAGCGTCTCGGCCGCGGTCTGCGCCAGGATCGTGTAGGTGCCCTGGCCCATGTCGATGGAGGAGCTCTCGACCTCGACCGAGCCGTCGGCCAGGAGCTTCACCACGGCCTCGCCATAGGCGCGCCGAACCGGATAGGTGCCGGCCGCGACGCCCCAGCCGATGAGCTGGTGGCCGTCACGCATCGAGCGCGGCTCGCGCGAACGCTTCGCCCAGCCGAAGGCTTCCGCGCCGGCGGCAAAGGCCTCCCGCAACTGCCTTGTCGACCACGCCTTCTTTGCGTGGGGATCCTGCTCGGCATAATTGATCAGCCGCATCTCCAGCGGGTCGATACCGAGCTCATGGGCGAGCTCGTCGATGGCGCATTCGATACCGAAGGCGCTCGGGTTCTCGCCCGGCGCGCGCTTCGCCCCCGGCACCACCGTGTTCACCCTGACCACATTCTGTTTCGAGGAGAAATTGGGCGTCGCATACATGATCGAGGTGACGGAGCCGAGCGGCTCGACCCACATGCCGTCGACCGCCGTCTCGTTGACGCCGCGATGCACGATCGACTGTATGCGGCCCGCCTTGTCGGCGCCGATCGCAACCGTCTGGCGCGTCGCGGCGCGGCCGCCATAGGAGGTGAAATTCTGCGGCCGGTTGAGCACCAGCTTCACCGGGCGTCCGAGCATCTTTGCCGCTGCCGCCGCCACCGCGCTGTGCGCGAGCGCCAGCGCCTTGGAGCCGAAGCCGCCGCCGATATAGGGCGAGACCAGCCGCACATTCTCGAACGGCACGCCGAACCATTCGGCATAGGTGCGCGCCATGCCGTCGAGCCACTGGCTCGGTTCCCAGATGGTGAGCTGGTCGCCCTCCCAGCGCGCGATCAGCCCGTGCGGCTCCATCGCCGCCTGGAACTCGCGCGGCGTGTTGTAGGCGGCGCAGACGCGCACCGGTGCCTCGGCGAAGGCGGCTTCGGGGTCGCCCCATTCCTTGGTCATGGCGTCGACCGGAATACCGTCGCTGCCGTCGCTCAGGTCGACGACTGCCGGCGTCTCGTCATAGCTGACCTTGACCAGCGCCGCGGCGGCGACGGCCTGCTCGAAGGTCTCGGCCACGACGGCAGCAATGTGCTGGCCGGAAAAGGTGACCTCGCGGACGAGCGGGCAATAGGTTTCTTCGGACGGCTGTCTGCCGAACCAGTCCGATGCCGAATTCAGGTCCATGATGGTGTCGGGCGTCAGCACCGCGAGCACGCCTGGCGCGGTTTCCGCCGCGCGCGTGTCGATGCCGGTGACCTTGCCGGCGGCAATCGTCGCGCCGACCAGCACCGCATGGGTCAGCCCTTCGAGCTGCTGTTCGAACGCGTAATGCGCGGCGCCGGTGATCTTGGCCGGGCCGTCGACGCGCGACAGGCGCCCGCCCACCGCTTCGAGGCGCGCGCTGTCAGAGCCTGCGTGTTTCATGTCATGAACGGTCATGCCGTTTCTCCCAATTTCAGGATGGCGCGCGCGATCACGCGGGGCGCCAATGCGATCTTGTAGTGGTTGGCGCCGTGGTCGACGGCGCCCTCCATGGCGAGATCGCTCGCCTTGCGAACGGACGCTTCGTCGAGCGGCTTGCCCTTCAGCGCCTCTTCGACGGCGCGCGCCCGCCACGGTTTCGTCGCGACGCCGCCGACCGCGACGCGGATGTCGCGTATGGTGCGGCCGTCGCTCTCGAGCTCCAGTCCGACGGCAGCGCTCGCCGCCGCGAACTCATAGGACTGGCGGTCGCGGACCTTGAGATAGGTCGAGCGCCGGGCCGCGGCGGAGCCCGGGATCTCGATGGCCGTGATCATTTCGCCGGGGCGGATGTCGTGCTCGCGTTCGGCCGTGGCGCCAGGGGCGAGGAAGAAGTCCTCGACTTTCAGCTTCCGCTCGCCGAGATCGACCTCGGCGTCGAAGGCGACCAGCGCGATGGCAAGATCGCCCGGATAGGTGGCGATGCAGGCGTCGCTGGTGCCGAGCACCGCATGGCCGCGCGTGACGCCGCCGATCGCCGAGCAGCCGCTGCCCGGCTCGCGCTTGTTGCAGGCCGGGAAGTTCTGCGGATCGCGGAAATAGGGACAGCGCGTGCGCTGCATCAGGTTGCCGCCGATGGTCGCCATGTTGCGCAGCTGCGCCGAGGCCGCCTGCCACAACGCTTCCGAAACCGCCGGGAAGTGGCTTTTCACCTCGGCGTTGTCGGCGACATGGCTCATCTTGGCCAGCGCGCCGATGACGGCGCGGTCGGCGGTTACATCAATGGCGTTGAGCCCCTCGATACGGCTGATGTCGATGACGGTGGCCGGTTCGGCGACGCCGCATTTGGCGAGATCGATGAGCGTCGTGCCGCCGGCAAGGAGCATGGCGCCGGGGAGGGCGGCCGCGTTGCGCGCGGCCTCGACGCTGTCGGCGCGAAGATAGGAAAAGTCTCTCATGAGCGGAACTCCCTAGCTGCCTGGCGGACGGCGGCGACGATGTGCGGATAGGCGCCGCAGCGGCACAGATTGCCGGCCATGTATTCGCGGATCTCCTCGTCGGAGCCGGCATGGCCCTCGCGGATGCAGGCCACCGCCGACATGATCTGTCCGGGCGTGCAATAGCCGCACTGGAAGGCGTCCTGTTCGAGGAAGGCGGCCTGCACGGCGTGCAGCGTGCCGTCTTCGTCGGCGAGCCCTTCTATTGTCGTGATCGAGCGTCCCTCGACCTGGGCGGCGAGCGTCAGGCAGGCCAGCACCCGCTCACCGTCGACATGAACGGTGCAGGCGCCGCACTGGCCCTGGTCGCAGCCCTTCTTGGTGCCGGTGAGGTGGAGCCGCTCGCGCAACGCGTCGAGCAGGGTAACCCGCGGCTCGATATCGAGCGCGTGGTCACGGCCGTTGATGGTGAGGTGGATGGACAAGGTGGTGGGGCTTGCGCCATTGCTGGCCTGGCCGTTCCTGAAATGGCCGTCTTCGGGAGGATCGATGATTGTCTGGCTGGTCATGAGGCGTCGGGCTCCGATTGCTGGACGCTAGGGGGAGGGAAATGGGGCTTGGGGGGAGAGGGGCAAGGC
>NZ_RZST01000309.1:0-7055 GCF_003997575.1 Mesorhizobium sp. M1A.F.Ca.IN.022.07.1.1 | reverse complement strand
CCACAGCCGAATAGTCCGTCCGCATCTTCACCGCTGATCCCATCGCCCGAATCCTCCTCGCAACAAGGAATCACGGATCAGTCGAGGCGGGAACCCCTAGAGAGTCAGCCCTCAGAGCCTTTGGTATAAGGCCATTGCACGCGGCAAGCTCAGCCATGCAGCACTCGCCCATATCATGATGGCGAAGTGGGATTATCATCTGCCGTACAAACCCATGATGGCCCGCCAAGGGCGCCCATATCGAGCGATCAATGCTCGCGCGCAGCGCCGTATGCCGCCGCTTTGCTCGATCCGATCTACAATCGCATGCGTGAGATCGGCCGTACCCGCACCAAGATACACACCGACGACACGCAGCTTCCAATCCTGGCCTACAGGCACCTGTCTGACGCTTTTCGGCATCGCATTCATTCCGAACTAACCGCTCATGCGCGCCTCCAAGCCAAATCTTATGTAACTTTCAATTTACGGCATCGCCGATAGCCGAGCATATTAGCTGATTGATAAGCTGCAAGTTTAGAAGAATCTGAGCGAGGAAGTCCCTCGCTCGTTGGTGCTTTGATGCTGCGAAGAAATCTTTCGGGGGAGTCTCTTCAACAATCTCACCGTGATCCATGAAGATGACCCGATCCGCCACGCTCCTGGCGAAACTCATCTCGTGGGTAACGCAAATCATCGTCGTGCCGTCACCCGCCAGACCTACCATCGTATCGAGCACTTCCTTGACCATTTCAGGGTCCAATGCGGAGGTGGGCTCGTCAAAAAGCATAATCTTCGGATCCATGCAAAGAGCGCGTGCGATCGCAACTCGCTGTTGTTGCCCTCCTGAAAGCTGAGCGGGATACTTGGCTGCATGCTCGCTTATGCGAACGCGCGCAAGGAATTTGTAGGCGACTCCTTCGCATCCGTTACGCGTTGTTTCTCGATCTTAACGGGGCAAGGATGCAATTCTCCAGGACGGTCAAGTGCGGGAAGAGGTTAAACTGTTGAAACACCATGCCGACTTCGCGACGCACGGCATTCATTTCCTTGGACCTGGTTTTCGGGACGAAGCCATCGACGACGATGGTTCCCTCACTGAAATCCTCAAGCCCGTTGATGCAGCGGATAAGCGTCGATTTCCCGGAACCGGACGGCCCACAAACGACTATGCGCTCACCGGTTTTCACACTGAGATTGACGCTCCGAAGAGCATGATAGCTACCGTACCACTTCTGAGCATCCGTCATTGAGATGATTGGCGGACCGTTTCCATTACGTTGGAGCTTTTCGCTCATGATCTGCTCCGTTCACTTGTTCACAAATTCGGGAATGGGCATCTCCGGCAGATCGCTGTCAAACCATTTACGCCATGCGGCGTTAAGCGAACTATCAGCGAGCGAGTCCGTGATGAAGACGTTGGACCAGCTCGGAAGTTCCGCCTGACCGGGCTTCAAAGCCATGCCGAACAAGCTCCGATAGAGAGGGAACTTCACTTCGAAGGTATCCGCGGGCGCCATTCTCAAACCTGCGCCGCAACGTTCTGCCCAAACGCAATTGTCTGGACCTGTCCCGACAAGATTGCCTGCGTAGATGACGCGTCATCCTCGAACCGACGAATGATGTCCCTTCAGGGGCGGAATTTGTCACGACAATATCCTCGCACTTGCTCTTGGCACGGCGGTCGATACTCCGACTATTGTCCTCGATCTTCCTGGCTTTTAGTCCCTTTTGACCAAGGACTACAGTTTCAGCGTACGAGTATGGCTTCGTAAATGCCACCTGCTTAGCGCGTTCGGGCGTGATGGTGAGCGAGCCGACGATGAGGTCGACGCGCCCGGTCAACAGATTCGGAATACGCCGGTGACAGGTACGATTTCAAGCTTGACCCCGAGCTTCTTTGCAATAAGGTTTGCAACGTCGGCCTCGTATCCAGCCGGTTGATTGTTCTCATCGAGCAGGCCGTAGGGCAGAAAGTCCACAAGCATGCCGATGCGGATCTTGCCGCGGCTTTTGATATCTTCCAGAGACTGCGCATGCGCCGGCATCGAACCAGCATAGCTGCGCAGATGATCCCGAGCGCGATCGACACCATTTTTTCAAGTTCCCGCTAATCATGGATCACTCCTTGTTTTTTTCCATCGACGAATGACGCCTAGCGGGTACCTGGCGCGAATTTTCTTTCAAGGTGACCGGCTGCTATCGAGAGCGGCCAGCAAAGAATGAAGTAGCCTGCGCCCGCTAGCCCGTCTTATTCATGACGCATCTGGGTTTGTTTGTCGCTGAGAGGTGGACAGGTGGCGGCGCGGCGTCTTTTTCACCGCGGCTGTGTCTGGACTTGTGAACGCGCTGGAGGGTGGAAGCTGTATGGTTCGGCGGGGCCTGCTGCCCCGGCGATCATGGTCCTGCCGGTAGCAGATTGCTGGCGAGCGCCCGGAACAGACTTGCCTCGGGACAGGCGGCGGTGAAGGCCAGACGGATGCGCGAGACGGATCGATGACGCGAGCGCCGAGCTTGAGCAGCCTGAGCCGCAGCGTAGCGAACTCCGCGTTGCGCAGATGATGGGTTGTGGGCACCGCCTCGCAGGGTGAGCAGGTGAGCATCAACCAGTATGCGGCGGTGTGCAGGACAAGACGGACCTGGTTGGCAATCGGTGAGCGGCAGGAGGTGCGGTCGGAGGCGAGCTGGCTCTTGTGCATCTTGATCAGGTTTTCGGCCTGGCCGCGGGCGCAGTAGATCACGTCATAGATGTGCTCGGCGGAGCCTTTGTCGAGATTGGTGACGACGAAGCGGATGTCGAGGCCCATCGCGGTTGCCTCGATGCGATCGCAGACGCGACGCTCAAGCTTCCAGGACTTCGCCTTGTAGTGGGTCTGGGCATAGCCGCGCAGCACAGACTTGCGCTCGAGCGCGCCGCGCGTGCGGATGTCGTCGGCGCTCTCGTCGACGAGCCGCTGCAGAACCTTGTTGCCGGGTAGGCCGAAGAGGTAGTCGATGCCGTTGTTCTCGCACCAGGCCATGACTTTCGCCCGGCCATAGTGAATCGCCGCGGATCAGGATAGATGCACTGTGCTGATGCCTTAGGAAGCATAAGCGATTCTATTCGATCGGCTAAAGTGTCGGCACCCAATCGGGTCATCATTGCCACGTTCGCACCAGCCCGAGCAGCGGCAATAGCACAGTTGGAGACATCACCACCGATGCCAGGCGTGACGGAGCCATCGGGCTGCCAGGAAAACTCGAACATGGGTTCGCCAAAGCAGGTGATATCGGGAGAGGGGAAATCGCGATTCACTTTCAACTCGTCTCACCATTGCTCGCCGTCATGCGGGCGGAAACGTCCGCGTTTAAGCCTTCGCCGCGGTTTCAAGATGTATCAGCATGGCATTCGCCGCTCGCTCGCCGTCGCGGGATGTTATCGCGCGCTGAATTTCCCAATGCTGGTCGTTGATCCTCGCGATCTCCGCGGGAGAGCGTTGCCTGAGCCGACCGATTTCTATAGATTTTTTGATGGTCTCGCGGAGCGGCTTGACGATGTAGATGTAAAGCGGATTGTCGGTCGCTTGGGCAATCGCCAGATGGAATTGGAAGTCGAGTTCGACAAATTCCAAAGACTCCACTCCAACCGCTTCCATTTCACGACAAAGCCCGGCCAACACTTCTGCTTGGGCGTCTGTGCGCCGCAGCGCAGCCAGCTTACTGGCAGCGACCTCTACACCCTCACGGACCTCCATGATTTTCTGGACGGTAAGTTGAGTGGTCGCTAGGCCATGTTGAACCGACAGACTTAGAACGTTCGAGTTCAGTTCGCCTACACGTGGACGTCGGCCGTTGGAAACCTGGATCAAGCCAGCACCGGCCAACTGGCCCAACGCACCACGAACAACGACCCGACTCACCCCGGCCTTTTCGCAGAGTTCGCCCTCTGACGGCAACTCTTCGCCAGGCTGCATCTCATTCTCCCGAATATATTCGATGATGGTTTCCGCCACCCGCGAATACAATGGTCTTTTGTCGACAGTCTCGAAGCTGCGCACCTAAGTCTCCCGGAACATGCTACTTACATGCCTATGGTAGCAGTTGCATTTGTGAAAGTGCCTACAATTGAACTCCCAGTTCACGAAATACTTCATCCGTATGCTGTCCAGTAACCGGCGGTGGCCGTGAGGGTCTGCTCGACTGGTTTGTCCTAATCGCGCAGCCTATCAAGTTCAGAGGACCCGCAGCGGGATGCTCAACTGTTACCACCATTGAATTCGCTGCTGATTGAGGAGTGTTTAGCGCCTGCGTGGGCGAAAGGATCTGTGCGCAGAGAATCCCCTTGGCCTCCAACGCTTCCAGCCATTCCGCCGAAGTCCGCTCCAAAAGACGGTTGCCCAGAATCTCCGACAGCCTGTCCTTATTTTGATATTGCGAAACCGGCGTGGAGAACTGTGGGTCTTCAGTTAGGTCCGGGAGTTCCAACCCGGAGCAGATCAGGCGTAGCGGGTTGTCCGAAAAGACTGGCGAAATTTCAATGAAGCCATCGGATGTCTGCCAACTGTGGCGAATGGTCTTCTCACTCAGGGTGAGGTTGACATCTCCCTCATCAAAACCACCCGTGTTCAAGAGTTCAGGTCCGCCCCAAACATGGGCTGTCAGCGCGGCCGAATGAAGATCAGTGAATACTTGGCAACCTTTCCCGGTCCGCTGCCTGGATACGAGCGCGGCAAGTATAGCGTTGCTCAGGAGCATTCCGGCCAGATAGTCCACAGAGATCGTCGGTGGCTGCGGTAGAGACATGTCGGTCGCGGGTGAAAAAAGACCACCTTCAGCGGCTGCCATTTGCGCGTGCCCTGCTCTTCCCCGTTCGGCGTCTGGTCCTTTTTCGCCCCATCCGGATGCGGACGCATGGATGAGATGGGGATGACGTTCCGACAATGACTCGAAATCGATGCCCATCTTCCTGTCGACGCCGGGCCGAAAGTTGTGAACAAGCACGTCGGCATGGGCGAGCAACTTCTGGAGCGCATCCTTACCCTCTAGGGTCTTGAGATCAAGGTCGATGGATCGCTTGTTGCGGTTCAGTCCCGCGAACGGCAAGCTTACCCCGTTTACGAACGGGCCCCAGGAGCGAGACCAATCACCTTTTCCGGGACGCTCGATTTTCAAGACATCCGCACCCAGATCGGCGAGCAAGAGGGTCGCCACCGGACCCTGCCAAACATGTGTGAAATCGATAACTCTTATACCTTGTAGTAGATCGTACACCTTATTCCCCTCTGAATTCCGGATGCCGCTTTTCGAGAAAGGCGTTCAGGCCTTCCGCTCCATCCTGCGTACATTTGCAGAACCCCCCTGCAAGACTTTCCAACGTGGACCCGACAACGAAACCCTGGCCGCCGAGGATCATCTGTTTGGAGACTTGGACAGCAACGGGGGCGTTAGCCGAGATAGACTTCGCAATTTGCATCGCGCGGTCGATCAGCTTGTCGGCGTCGCAGATCTCATTGATAAGGCCCCATTGGAGCGCGGTGGTAGAATCAATCGGTTGTCCAGTGAAAATCATCTGCTTGGCGCGGGCCGGACCTATTATTTCGGTCAATCGTTGAGAACCACCCCATCCAGTTACAGTACCGATTCTCACCTCGGGCGCACCGAATTTGGCCTCACGCGCGGCAATGCAGAAGTCGAGGGCCAGCGCAAGCTCCAGCCCTCCCCCAAATGTCATGCCGTTCAGGGCTCCGATCACTGGCACCCGCAGGTGTGCCAGTCTGTCGATCAGAGAATGGCCTCGTCGTACCCAGCGGTTCCACGTCTGCACTGGCCCCAAGGCGCTGAAGACGCCGATGTCGGCGCCAACAGAAAATTCCCGACCGGTCCCCGTGACGACGACCGCCCGCACGCTGTCGTCGTCTTCGATGGAACGCACCGCGTCATCGATAGCCGCGATCATGTCGTGGTCGATGGCATTCAGCTTCTCAGGCCGATCCAGCGTTAGTGTGACTATTTCCCCGCTTCTCGCGACGACAACTCTCCTCGTCTGCGTCATGGTCCGGCTACTCCGTAGCTGCGGCCAGGAGCACACTTCCCGTGCCCCAAGGCCGATGTCCGGTTTCAATGGATTCATACGCTCCGGGATTTTGCCAGCGCAGCCACGTCTCGCCGGACACCTGTTGAAGTTCGCCATCATCCGTGAAGTACGGCCGCGTCCCATCCCAGCATCGATCGAAGGCGCTGGCGGATTTTGCGATGTCGACGCCCTTCTTCTCGGCTAATTGGCCAGCGTAGGCGAACAACAGGCCACAAGACGTCTCATGGTAAGAGCCGTCCTTTTCAAGTTGCGTCCTCCAAAGCCCGTTCGGTTGCTGAAGAGAAAACAGCTCTGCGAACATCGCCTGAAGCTTCGTTTTGACCACGGCATTGGTTTCGTCCGGAACCCGGTCGGCTATTTCCGCAAGCGTCATGGCGATCCATCCATTGCCGCGACCCCAACAACCAGGACTTCTCTCGCCCGTTTCAGGGTTGAATGACTGATGAAACAGATCCGAACCCTCCGCTGCCAGGTATTTCAGGTGAATTTGAAGCTGGTTCATGGCTTCGGCACGGTACTTGTCATTTCCGGTGAGTTCAGATGCGGCGACCAAGCCAGGGATTGAGTAATAGACAGTGTCCGCAAAGAGCCAGGGAATGTCCTCGGTGTGCTTCAGTCCCTTCACGGAGGTCCGCTGCGCGCGATCCACCACGAAGTCGCCGATAAACCTCGCCATTTCCACAAGGCGGACGTCGTTCGTAACCTCATGAAGCGACTTGGCGAGCAGCATGATGCCCCAACTACCGCAGAAATGCGTAACCGGTACGCCCTGCTTAACTTGCAGCGCATCCCGCCAGTGGTCGTAAATCCGCAGACCGCCTTTCAAATGTCCATCCACCCAGTTGTCCACTGCCTCGACGTAGGCGGTATTGTCGGTCTTCCGACCAAGTTCAAGCAGGCCGAACAAGGCGAGGGCTTCACCCCAGTCCGTGATGATGTTTGTGTTCTGCGTGTCGCGCACTAATCTGTCTGCCACGCGTTCAGCGAGCTGCCTATGGGTCAA
>NZ_RZST01000308.1:0-7066 GCF_003997575.1 Mesorhizobium sp. M1A.F.Ca.IN.022.07.1.1 | reverse complement strand
CGCTCGCCGCCGCCGTAGCGCCGAGCGCGCCCAAACGCGCAACCGCCGCTGGGTCACGATCGAAAACGGCAACAGCGAAGCCGTGGCGCAGCAGGCTGGCGGCAAGGTTGCCGCCGAGATGACCAAGGCCGATGAAGGCGTAGGCGAGGCGCGCGGTCACGGCATCAGCGGCGTCTGCATCATCTGCAGATGCAGGTCCTTGCCGCTATAGGGGTGCGCCTCGCAGATTTCCTCGTTGAGCTCGACACCGAGGCCTGGCTCCTTCGACGGGATGACGTGGCCATCCTGCCATTCGATCTTCTTCTTGAGCAGCGTGGCGTGAAAACCGTCCCACTGCTTCAACGATTCCAGGATGAGGAAGTTGGGCAGAGTCACCGCAAGCTGGATGTTGGCGGCGCCGACGATCGGCCCGCAATAGCAATGCGGCGCGACCTGGATGTGGTAGGCCTCGGCCATGGCGGCGATCTTCTTGGTTTCGAGAATGCCGCCGGAGCGGCCGAGATCCGGCTGCAGGATGGTCGCGGCGCGGTTCTCGATGACGCGCGCGAATTCGAATTTTGTCGTCAGCCGCTCGCCGGTGGCGATAGGAATCGAGGTGCCGCGAGCGACCTGCGCCATCACCTCGGGCATGTCCGGCGGCACCGGCTCCTCGAACCACAGCGGATCGTAGGGCTCGATTGCACGGGCCATACGAAGCGCACCGGAGGCGGTGAACTGGCCATGGGTTCCGAACAGGATGTCCGCCCTGGTGCCTACCGCCTCGCGGATCGCCTTGATCATGCGCGCCGAGAGGTCGATGTCGATCAGGCGCGGCTGATGGCCGTCATAGGCCGTGTAAGGCCCGGCCGGGTCGAGCTTGACGGCGTTAAATCCCTGCTCGACATATTCCAGAGCGCAGGCCGCGGCCATGTCGGGATCGTTGTAGACGTTCTGGCCGCGGGCGTCTTCCGAATGGACGCTGCCGGTGTGCGGATAGAGATAGGTGTAGGAGCGCAGCGTCTCGTGCACCTGGCCGCCGAGCAGCTTGTAGACCGGCTTGCCGGCCTCCTTGCCGATGATGTCCCAGCAGGCCATTTCGAGTGCCGAAAAGCAGCCCATCCCGGAAACGTCGGGACGCTGGGTGAAGCCGGAGGAATAGACGCGGCGGAAGAGGTTCTCGACATCGTGCGCATCGCGCCCGATGAGGTAGCGCTCGGCCATATCCTCGATCATCTTGGCAGTGACATGCGCCGAGAAGGTGGCGTTGTAGGCCTCGCCATAGCCGACCACGCCGCCATCGGTGGTGAGCTTGACGAAGATGAAATACTTGCCGCCGATGCCGGGCGGCGGGTTGCCGACAACCCAGGTCTTGACGTCGGTGACTTTCATTTCTGATCCTCCAGAACCCGCTCGGCGCCTTTCCATCCGGTGAGGATTGCGGCGGCGTTGGTGTTGCCCGTGATGTTGTCGGGAAAGATCGATGCGTCGATCACACGCAAGCCCTCGAGCCCATGCACCCGAAGCCGGGGATCGACGACGGCGCGCGAAGCGTCCGGACCCATGCGACAGGTCGAGACGGGATGGTAGACGGTGCCCGAGCGCTTCCTGAAATCCTGAATCAGATCGGCATCGGAAGTAATTGACGGACCAGGCAAAACTTCTTCCTCGATGATCTCGGCCATCGCCGGCATCGAGGCGATCTTGCGCACGAACTTCACCGCCGCCAGCATCTCGTCGACATCGGCGTTGGTCGAATAGGCGTTCGCCGTGATCTTCGGATAGTCGCGCGGATCCTTCGAGCGGATCATGATCTCGCCGCGACTCGACGGCCGGCAATTGGAAAGGCCGATGGAGAAGCCCGGCCACGGATCGGGCGTCAGGATCGGGCGCTCGCCGCTCTTGGGGATGACGGTCGAGAAGGCCTGGAAATAGAGCTGCATGTTCGGCCGCGCCATCGACGGGTCGGTGCGGAAGAAGCCGCCGGCATTGTTCATCGACAACGACAGCGGACCGGAACGCAGCAGGATGTACTGCATGCCCACCAGCAGCTTGCCCCACCATGGCCGCAGGATCTGGTTCAGCGTCGGCAGCTTGCCCTTGAAGGTGTAGTTGATGCCGACATGGTCTTGCAGGTTGGCCCCGACATTGTCGTTGGCGTGGACGACCGCGATGCCGAGATCGCCGAGCAGCGCCGACGGGCCCACACCGGAGAGCTGCAGCAGTTGCGGCGAGTTGACCGAGCCGCCGGAGAGGATCACCTCGCGGCCCGCGCGAACCCTCTTGGTTTCGCCGTTTTGCTGGTACTCGACGCCGACGGCGCGCTTGCCCTCGAACAGGATTTTCGTCGCCAGCGCGTTGGTCTCGACGCGCACATTGTTGCGCTTCATCGCCGGGCGCAGGAAGGCGCGGGCGGCGGACATGCGGCGGCCGTTCCTGGTGGTGATCTGGTAGACGCCGACGCCCTCCTGGGAGGCGCCGTTAAAATCCGGATTTAACGGCAGTCCGGCCTGCTGGGCGGCCGCCAGATAGCGCTTGGTCAGCGGATGCACCGCATTCGAGCAATCGGTGATGTGCAAGGGGCCGCCGACCCCGCGCCATTGGTCGGCGCCGGCCTCGTTGTCCTCCAACGCTTTGAAAGCGGGGAGCAGGTCGTCATAGCTCCAGCCCGCATTGCCGGCGGCGGCCCAGGCATCGAAGTCCTCGCGCGCGCCGCGAATGAAGACCATGGCGTTGATCGAGCTCGAGCCGCCGAGCAGCTTGCCGCGCGGCCAGTGGTCGGCATTGTTGCCGAGGCCGGGATCGGGATCGGCCTTGTAGTTCCAGTTGACGGCCGGATCGAAGAAGGTCTTCCCGTAGCCGAGCGGCATCTGGACATAGAAACGGCGGTCGGTTCCGCCTGCCTCCAGCACCAGTACCGAAAAGCGGCTGGAAGCCGAGAGCCTTTCCGCGACCACCGAACCGGCCGAGCCGGAGCCGACGATGATGAAATCATAAGTCTGCATGATGCGCGGGCGGGCTCCGAGATCCGGGCTTAGCCTAGACATTGCCGGCTCACGTCGTCGCCGGGGCTTCCGGCATGGCTTGTGAAAAAAGCGACCGAGCCGCGACGCGTCCTTCGCCTTCAGCAAAGCTTGCGACATCGTGATGGCGTTGGTACGGCTTCAGGAAGCAGCGGCTGGAGGACCCCTCATGGTGCACTACGCAGACGGAAAGCCGCTCGGCGACCTGACATTGAGGACGCTCGCCATGCCGTCGGATGCCAATGCCGCCGGCGACATTTTTGGCGGCTGGGTGATGGCGCAGATGGACCTAGCCTGCGGCATCCGCGCGGCCGAGCGCGCCAAGGGTCGCGTGGTGACGGCGGCAGTGAAGGAGATGTCCTTCGCCAAGCCGATGAAGATCGGCGACACGCTCTGCATCTACACCCATGTTGAACGCGTCGGCCGCACCTCGATGACGCTCAAGGTCGAGGCCTGGGCGCAGCGCTATCTCACCGACCTGATGGAGAAGGTCACCCATGCCGATTTCGTCATGGTGGCGCTCGACGGCGACGGCAAGCCGAAACCGATCCCAGCCGAAAGCTGACGGCGAACGCTTTTCCGGATAGGCAAATTTGTAACAACTCTTGCGCGGGACGTGCGTCCGGCGACATCCGATGGTTGCTTCCGCGCCCGACGGTGCGTGCCGCTGTAGGAAAGACAATGCGTCAACATATGCTGAACGGCTGGCTCGTGGCAGCCCTTCTCGCACTTACCTGCTTGCTCGGCATAACTGCCTATGCAGAAGTGAAAAAAGAGCTCCCGCGCACCGCGTGGGTGCATGGTTTCGGGGCGGACCAGAGTCAGGGAGCGATGTGCGCAGTCTGCTCCTTGGCGCCCCGTGGCAGTACCACGTCAAAAGCCTGAGTGCTCCTCTCAGGCGCGACCAAAGCCGTCAGGGTCGGGCGGGCATCAAGGTTGATGTGCCCTCGAATACGACAAGTCAAAAAGACACAACTGCAGACTCCTTGCTCAGTCAGCAACGCTGCGGAGCGATGCTCGCAACACGTTGCGCTCCAAGGCCTTCAGGGATGCTCGCCATCGAATTTCGCGCGCGCCGCGCGTACTCGATTGGTATTCTTTCGTGCCCATTCGCCGAGCGCGCCAACCGGCACCAGCAACTCGTGGCCGAGCTCGGTCAGCTCGTAATCGACGCGCGGCGGAATGGTCGGAAAAACCTTGCGCGTGACAAAGCCGTCCCGCTCCAGGCCGCGCAAGGTGATGGTCAGCATTTTCTGTGAGATGCCGCCGACGGCCGTGCGCAATTCATTGAAGCGCATCGGTCCGCCGCCCAGCTTGCCGACCACCAAAACGGTCCATTTGTCGCCGACCCGTTGCAGGATTTCCGATACGGCCCGGCAGTCCTCAGTGTTGTACGGGTGCCTCGGTAACAAAAATGTGCCTCCTTGCGCGCCACTTTGTCAGTATCACATATAGCGCCGGTATCCAAACGATACCGAAATTCCCCCGCAAGGAGAGCCCCCTTATGTCCAAACCCAAAATCGCCATTGTCGTCGGTTCGACGCGCGCCGCCCGCTTCGCCGACGTCCCGACGCAGTGGATCGCCAAGATTGCCAAGACGCATGCCGATATCGACGTCGAAGTCGTTGATTTGCGCGACTGGCCGCTGCCGTTCTTCGATGAGGTCGCATCCTCCGCCTGGGCGCCGTCGCAGAACGAGGTGGCGCAGCGCTGGCAGAAGAAGGTCGCCGAGTTCGACGGCTTCATCTTCACCGCGGCTGAATACAATCACGCGCCGACCGCCGTCTTGAAGAACGCCATCGATTACGCCGCCAATGAATGGAACAAGAAGCCGGCTGGTTTCGTCGGCTATGGCAGCGTCGGCGGCGCGCGCGCCGTCGAGCAGCTTCGCCTGATCGCCGTCGAGCTGCAAATGGCGCCGGTCAAGTCGGCAGTGCACATCGCCTGGGGCGATTTCCTTGCGGTCCGCCAGGGCGACAAGAAGCTGGAAGAGATCGAACATCTGAACCAGGCGGCGGCGGCGCTCATCAATGACGTTGCCTGGTGGGCGAAGGTGCTGAAGGCGGCGCGCGCCGCCGACGCGATCGCCAGTGAAGCCCAGGCGGCTTAAGCCGCTTCATCCTCCCAAAATACCATCTAAGGGCGGCGCTTGCGCCGCCCCTTTTATTTGCGGAAGCCTCGGTCGTTCGACAGAGGATCGCTCAAGGATTTCGCTCTGCTGCCGCTTTTATGTCAGACATACTGGAGAAAGTCGGATTTCAATTGGGCATCCTTCGGGCGCAACCTTAGGCGTTCGCGTGAAGTTTGAAACGCCGATCGTCGTAGAAATCCAGATATCCCGAATGGACGGGATCCGCGAGACGGCGGGATTTCATGTAAGCCTGCGCCAGGACATGCGGACCGCCTTCAATGGGCTCAACCTCGATCGGGACGCGCAGGTTGCCGGGCTTGCCAACGGATTCGATCCGGTCAAGCCCGGCCAGGGCGCGGTCGTCGACCGCGTAGAGCTCGCCCCTGACGTGGAAGCCGAGACCCGGTTCATTGAACATCATCGGAGCGAAGCGAGGTCCGGCAATCAGCATCGGGAAACGCTCACGGGTCCTGCAGGCACCGATGCACGCGGCCCCGGACAAACCCGCCTTGTGAAGAGGAAACCCTCTCTTCAAGGTTCCGAACACGAAGAGGTTGACGAGCATTCTCCGGAACGCCGGCCGAAGCTGGAAGTTCATCCGTTTTCGCCATGTTCAGGGCAGGCGCAAATCCGCATGACTCAAGAATTCCCAATCATCCTGTCGACGGACGAAGCCGCGAAAGCCGAGGCCGCCGCGGCGCTCTACCGCTATAACGTCGCCATCACAGGGACGGACGACCGCATTCCCATAGGTGCCATATTGTGTGATGGCTCGGGCAAAGCTTTAGGCGGCCTATGGGGAAGGACCGAACTCGGTCTTCTGTTCTTGGACATGTTTTTCGTGCCCGCGCATTTACGCGGTCTGTCTTACGGCGCCCGGTTGCTTGCCGCCGTCGAAGAAGAGGCAAAGGCGCGGGGCTGCAGACGCGCCGTCGTGGAGACAAGCAGCTTTCAGGCGCCTGGATTCTACATCCGCCACGGTTATGTGGAATTCGGCCGCGTTCCGTTCGGGTTCGATGGGCAGGCCCGCGTCTTTCTTCGCAAGGAACTGGCCTGAATGGATGTTGGGAAAACCCGGCAGACCCCAAGCTCGCTATCGGCGCGCCATCGGACGGTGGCCGTCGGGCAGGCGGGTGGCGATCAGCTTGTCGATACGCCGGCCGTCGAGGTCGACCACCTCGAAGCGCCAGCCTTGCGCGTCCACGCATTCGCCGGTAGCGGGAAGGTGGTGCAGATGTGACAGCACATAGCCGGCCACCGTCTCGTAGTCGCGGTTCTCCGGCAAGTCGATGCCCAGCACCTCGGCCATCTCGTCGGCCTGCATGTAGCCGGCGAGCAGCCATGAGCCGTCCTCGCGTTTGACCGCGTTCTCTTCCTCGCCCGCATCGAGGTCCGAGCGGAAGACGCCGGTGATCGCTTCCAGGATGTCGGCCGGCGTGACGATGCCTTCGAAATGGCCGTATTCGTCATGGACGAGCGCCATGGGGACGTCCGATTCCCGCAGCCTTTGCAGCACGTCGAGCGCGTCGGCCTGATCATGGACGATTGGCGCGGTGCGCACAT
The DNA here is from genome assembly GCF_003997575.1 of Mesorhizobium sp. M1A.F.Ca.IN.022.07.1.1. Lineage (NCBI taxonomy): Bacteria > Pseudomonadati > Pseudomonadota > Alphaproteobacteria > Hyphomicrobiales > Phyllobacteriaceae > Mesorhizobium > Mesorhizobium sp. M1A.F.Ca.IN.022.07.1.1. The sequence goes on along the minus strand of NZ_RZST01000308.1, from coordinate 373 downwards.
GCTGGCGCGGATCCAACACCCTGCCGGCAAGAAGGGCGGCCAGCACGTCGCGCGTCTGGATGACCCCTATCATGGCATCGACATTGCCGTCGCCCGCAGGCAGGCGCGAATGCTGGCTCTCCATCAGAAGCCGCTTGATGGCCGCCTCGTCGGATTGCAGGTTGATCCAGTCGACCTCGGTGCGCGGCGTCATCACGGCGCGCACGGCGCGGTCGCCAAGGCGCATGACGCCGGCGATCATGCGGCGCTCGTCGGATTCGATGGTGCCGTGATGCTCGGCCTCGGCGACCAGCATCTTGATCTCCTCGTCCGTGACCTTCTCTTCCGCCTCGCCGGCCTGGCCGAGCAACCACAAAACCGCGCGGCCGGAAAT
>NZ_RZST01000307.1:0-7080 GCF_003997575.1 Mesorhizobium sp. M1A.F.Ca.IN.022.07.1.1 | reverse complement strand
GGATCGCGTTCGACCACGCCGGTTTCCACCAGATGGTCGTAGCGCTGCCTGACGGTCGCATGCGTCTGAAGGCCGTCACGCAGGTGCATAGGTCACGTCGTTCTCGGGCAATTCGGAAAGCGGCTTGCCGTCCGAAACTGCGTGAAACAATAGGGGAGGGTCCGCCCTACCTTGTAAGCGAGATCGGCTGGCCGTTGGAAGTCTGGCCGTCGAACTTTTCGCCGCCGGAGGAATAGAGCCTGGCCAGCGTGCCGCCGTTTTCGTCGTAGAGCGTCAGCTGCTTGCCGGCGACATTCCACGACTTGATGCCGTCGATCGGAGCCGGGCAATGCAGCGGACCGGCGCGGTAGCCGGCGCCGAACTTGGTCTGCGGCGTCGCCACTTTGCAGCTCTGGCCGGAGACACTGACATTCCAGACGCCGGCGACGCTGGCCGCGGTCAGGTCCGCGGCGCCCGTGGGCGCCGAACCGTCCGGCGGCAGCGAAGCCATCTGACTGTTCTTCGGCGCGGTGGGGAATTGCGACGGGTCGGTGGTGCCCGGAGCAGCCGGCGGCGGCAGCTGGTTCTGCGTCACCGTGCCGGAGGGCGCCGGCGTGAGCGGCGCCGGCTGCTGATCGTCCATCGATGAGAAGCGCGAGGTCGAGCAGCCGCTCGCAACGAGCGCGGCCAGCGATACGGCCAAAAGGCCAGTCTTCGAAAAAATCATTCCAACCTCCGTCGGATCCGGTGGGGGGCGCCGTCCGCGTAAACACTCGCTTCACCAAGATGGCGAAGGTGGCAGAATTTCAACCCGATATGGTTAAAATAGGGTTTTCGGAGCTGGTGTTGCAAATTTGTCGCGACGGCCTTCCTCACCGCGGCCCCAATCGAGAAGTTGGACCCTAACGTATTGAAGTTTCAGGCTCGCAGCCGCGCTGGGCACGAAGACATACCCGTCCGGACCAACGATATAGCATTCGCGCAAGCCATGCGGCTTGTCGATCGAGCCGGCCAGCACGATGTGGCCGAGTGCTGCGGCCTTTTTTTCGACCGCATCCGGATCGGCGCCATAGAGGCGCAGCTCGATGCCGGCGCCACGCGTTTCGGCTCCGGCGAAGACGCCGGTTATCGGATTGTCGAGATAGGAATGGTCGGCATGCAGCATGAAGATCGAGCCGAGCAGCTCGATGGCCGCGAAATCCTCGTCGGCATAGATGATGCGCGCGCCTAGCACATCGCGGCAGAAAGCCTCCATCGCCGCCATGTCGGTGACAAGCAAGTTGACGCCCAGCCCATGCGACAGCGAGCGGCCGAAATCCTCGGCCTTCATCCACGGTGTCCCGGTCCGCTTCTTCGCCACGGTGCTATCCCTCCACACATCGTCGATCCTAGTCGAAGCCGACCGTTGGCCCTTGGCATTCCCCAGCAAAATGCTTGCGCCAGGCGGCGGCGTCCTTATTTCAGGACAAGCGACAGGGAGTGGGCGGAGAAACGATGGCCGCAAGAACAAGAGCAGCCAACCGCTACTATAGCGGCCCACTCAGCGATCATTTCGACGGTAGCCTCTTTTTCAATCCCGAGGGCAGGCCGCCGGCGCGCTTCACCGATTTGCTGAAATGGCAATTGAGCGGTGGGCGCTCGAAATGGCCGGCGGCCTGGCCGAGCCCATATCCCCAGGCGAAGCCCGAACAACGGATCGAAGGCGCTGCGCTTCGGCTCACCATGGTGGGTCACGCCTCGCTGCTCATCCAGACAACCGGCCTGAATATCCTGACCGACCCGGTTTGGTCCGAGCGTGCCTCGCCTTTCGGCTTCGCCGGACCGAAGCGGGTCAACCCGCCGGGCATCGCCTTTTGCGACTTGCCGCCGATCGACCTGGTGCTGCTCAGTCACAACCACTACGACCATCTCGACCTCGCGACCCTCAAGCGGCTGAAGCAAAGCCACGACCCGATGGTGATCACGCCGCTCGGCAACGATGCGATCATCGGCACTGCCGTGCCCGGCATGCGCGTGTCGGCACATGATTGGGGCGACAGCGTCGAAGTCGCCAGCGACGGCATCATCCACATCGAGCCGGTGCATCACTGGTCGGCGCGTGGCGGGCGCGACCGCCGCATGGCGCTTTGGGCGGGATTCGTCATCGATACGGCGGGCGGCAAGGTCTATTTCGCCGGCGACACGGGCTTCCACGGCGGCACCAACTACCGCCGAATGGCGGAAAAGCATGGCTGGTTTCGGCTGGCCATCCTGCCGATCGGCGCCTATGAGCCGCGGCGGTTCATGGCCCCGCAGCACCAGAATCCGGCGGAAGCCGTCCAGGGCATGAGGCTGTGCGGCGCCGTCCATGCTGCCGGCTGCCACTGGGGCACCTTTCAGCTCACCGACGAACCGATCGAGGAGCCTGCGCAAAAGCTCGCCGAGGCATTGGCGGCCGAAGGCATTTCGCCGGAGCGTTTTCGCGCCATGCGCCCGGGCGAAGCATGGGATGTGCCGCCGCCTGGCTAAGGAACCCAGCCCGGGCAAACGCGTTGGTTGCACAACGCAAATCCGCCTCGGAGCCTTCCATGATCAAATGGATCATCATCCTTCTTATCGTTGCCGCTGCGGCAAGCCTGCTTGGCATGCCCGCGCTGGCCGGCGCCGCCGCCACAGGTGCCCGCATCCTGATCGGTATTGTGCTGATCATCTTCCTGCTGATCGTGCTCGGCGTCTTCGCCGTGACTTAGCCCGCATATTCGCCGCGGCAGGCCAGAGCCGCGTCCCGGCCGGGAGTCGCGTTGCACTGGTAATTCCCGCCCGTTTCCGCCATATAGCGCCAAACGGAATTGGAACGACCGGTTAGATGGCAGGCACTGCCCCATTCGCCAAGATGAACGGCATCGGCAACGAGATCATCGTCGCCGATATGCGCGGCCGTGGCGACAAGGTGACCGCAGCCGCGGCGATTGCCCTCAATGCCGACGCGGCGACCAAGTTCGATCAGATCATGGCGATCCATGATCCGCGCACGACCGGCACTGCTTATTACGTCGACATCTTGAATTCGGACGGCACCGGTGCGCAGGCCTGCGGCAATGGCATGCGCTGCGTCGTGCAGGCGCTTGCGGCCGAGACCGGCCAAAAGACCTTCACCTTCGAAACCCGCGCCGGCATTCTCAATGCTCAGGAACATGCCGACGGCTCGATCTCGGTCGACATGGGCAAGCCGCGTTTCGGCTGGCAGGAGATCCCGCTTGCCGAGGAGTTCCGCGACACCCGCATGATCGAACTGCAGATCGGCCCCATCGATGCGCCGGTGCTGCATTCGCCTTCGGTCGTCTCGATGGGCAATCCGCACGCGATCTTCTGGGTCGATCGCGACGTCTGGTCCTACGAGCTCGACCGATTCGGTCCGCTGCTCGAAAACCATCCGATCTTTCCCGAGCGCGCCAACATCACCATCGCCCAGGTCACCTCGCCCGAGACGATGATCATCCGCACCTGGGAGCGCGGCGCGGGTCTCACCAAGGCCTGCGGCTCCGCGGCCTGCGCCGCCGTGGTGGCTGCCGCCCGCACCAAGCGCACCGGCCGCAGCGTGTCGCTGATCACGCCCGGCGGCGGCGAGCTCAATGTCGAGTGGCGCGACGACGATCACGTCATTTTGACCGGCGCCGCCGAATGGGAGTTTTCCGGCAGCTTCGACCCTTCGACCGGCGCCTGGGCCCGCGACACCGAAAGCGTCGCCTGATGTCCGCTCTTCAAAAGGGCCCGGCGCCCGAAGGGCCTATCGGCAACGGTATCGACGTGGTCACGTTCGGCTGCCGCCTCAACACCTATGAATCGGAGGTGATGCGCCGCGAGGCCGAAAGCGCCGGCCTCGGCGCGCTGGAAGGCGGCGCCGTCATCTTCAACACCTGCGCCGTCACCGCCGAAGCCGTGCGCCAGGCCAAGCAGGCGATCCGCAAGGCCCGTCGCGAGAACCCTGAAGCGCGCATCATCGTCACCGGCTGCGCCGCGCAGACCGAGCCGCAGAATTTCGTCGCCATGGACGAGGTAGACCTGGTGCTCGGCAATGAGGAGAAGCTCAAGGCGAACTCCTACCGCGCGCTGCCGGACTTCGGCGTCAACGATACCGAGAAGGCGCGCGTCAACGATATCTTCTCGGTGCGCGAGACGGCGAGCCACATGGTCGACGCCATCGAGGGCCGGGCGCGCGCTTTCGTGCAGGTGCAGAATGGCTGCGACCATCGCTGCACCTTCTGCATCATTCCTTACGGCCGCGGCAATTCGCGCTCGGTGCCGATGGGCGCCGTGGTCGAGCAGGTCAAGCGTCTCGCAGCCAATGGCTATGCCGAGATCGTGCTCACCGGCGTCGACATGACCAGCTTCGGCGCCGACCTGCCGGGCAGCCCGAAACTTGGGAAGCTGGTGAAGACGATCCTGCGACAGGTGCCCGAGGTGAAGCGGCTGAGGCTGTCGTCGATCGATTCCATAGAAGCCGACGACGAGCTGCTCGACGCGATTGCCACCGAGCCGCGGCTGATGCCGCATTTGCATCTGTCGCTGCAATCGGGCGACGACATGATCCTGAAGCGCATGAAGCGCCGGCATTTGCGCGATCAGTCGATCCGCTTCTGCGAGGACGTGCGCAAGCTCCGTCCCGGCATCGTCTTCGGCGCCGACATCATCGCCGGCTTCCCGACCGAGACCGAGGCGATGTTCAAAAACTCGGAGAAAATCGTCGCGGAATGCGGCCTGACGCACCTCCACGTCTTCCCGTTCAGCCCGCGCGAGGGCACGCCCGCCGCGCGCATGCCGCAGCTTGGCCGCGAGGTGGTGAAAGAGCGTGCCGCAAGGCTGCGCGCCGCCGGCGAGGCCGCCTACCGTCGCCATCTGGCCGCCCTTGCCGGCACGCGGCAATCGATCCTGATCGAGCGCGATGGGCTAGGCCGAACCGAAGGTTTCACGCTTGCCGCGATTGGCGTTGGACAGCCGAGCGAGATCGTCGAGGCGGTTGTCACCGGCCATGACGGCGCCCGGCTGATCGCGGCGCCGCTCGCCGCGCAAGCCGCCTGAGACTGCAAGACGTATGGCTGGTTTCTTCAAGAAGATATTTTCGTTCGGCAAGAAGGAAGTCGTCGAGGAGCGCGTCGACGAGACCGCGCCCCTGCCGCCGATCAAATGGGACGCGCTCGAGGCGCTGAAACCGGAAACCGAGCAGGAGCCTGCGTCCCGCAGCGCCGACGCCGGCGCCAATCACCCTCGAGCTGCGCTCGGGACCTCCCCCATCGAGGGGGAGGCAGGACCTGCGCCACAACCGGTTCCCGAGGAGCCGAAGCCCGAACCCCCACCGGACATTCCGCCGGCGCCGGAACCCGTCATCCCGCCGGCACCGGAGCCGGTTGTTCCATCCGAGCCGGAGCCGCTGCCGCAGCCCCAGCCGGAAGAAGAGCCGCGGCCCGCCCCGGAGCAGCCGCAGCCGCCTGCACCCGAGGAAGTGCCTGCTCCGCCCGAACCTGCACCTGAGCCGGTGCCCGCGCCGGCACCGCAGGAGGTGCCTGCACCCGCGCCGGCCGAGCCGGAGATCGAGCCTTCGCGTCCGGAGCCGCAGCCGGTGCCGGGGCCCGTCGAAGTGCCGACGACGCCCAGCGAAGTCCCGGCCGAGGCGCCAGCGCCGATCGAAGTTCCACCGGGCGAGGCACCTTCTATCGAGCCATCTTTAGAGGTCGGCGCCGCGCCTCATCCGCCTGCCGGCACCTTCTCCCCGTATAGTGCCGGGGAGAAGGAAGAAGCACCAACGCCGACGCCCCCTTCTCCCCGTTCTTCACGGGGAGAGGATGAGGGTGAGGCGCAGCGTCAGCCTGCGGAGGATTTGCCGCCACCGGAGCCGGCTCCGCCGGCGGAAGCCCTGCCTCCCATTCGCCAGGCTGCGCCGGTCGAGCCGGGGCGGATCCTTGCCGAGATTGCGCCCGAGCCAAAAGCTGTCCCCGCGCCGCCGCCGACCCCCGCTGCCGGCAAGGTGACGGTCGCCAAAAAGGTCGAGCAGAAGGCCGAGCCGCAGAAGGCACCGGAGCCGGCGCCGCGACGCTCCTGGTTCCAGCGCATGCGCGACGGGCTTGCCCGTTCCTCGCGCGAGCTCACCGGCAACATCGCCGGCGTCTTCACCAAGCGCAAGCTGGACGAAGACACGCTGCAGGATCTGGAGGACGTGCTGATCCGCGCCGACCTTGGCGTCGAGACGGCGCTGCGCGTCACCGATTCTCTCGCCTCAAGCCGATACGGCAAGGACGTTTCCGACTCGGAGGTCCGCGCCGTGATGGCGGCGGAAGTCGAAAAAGTCCTGACCCCGGTCGCCAAGCCGCTCGAGCTCGATCTCAGCCACAAGCCGCATGTCATCCTGGTCGTCGGCGTCAACGGCACCGGCAAGACCACGACCATCGGCAAGCTGGCGGCCAAGCTGACCGAAGGCGGACTTTCGGTCATGCTGGCGGCCGGCGACACGTTCCGCGCGGCCGCCATCGAGCAGCTGAAGATCTGGGGCGAACGCACGAAGTCGCCGGTTATCGCCACCAAGCTTGGCGCCGACGCCGCCGGCCTCGCCTACGATGCCTTCGAGAAGGCGAAGGAGGCAGGCTCCGACGTGCTGATCATCGACACGGCCGGCCGCCTGCAGAACAAGACCGAGCTGATGGCGGAGCTGGAAAAGATCGTGCGCGTGCTGGGCAAGCTCGATCCGGAGGCGCCGCACACCGTGCTGCAGACCGTCGACGCCACCACCGGTCAGAATGCGCTCAGCCAGGTCGAGATCTTCCGCAACGTCGCCGGCGTCAACGGCCTGGTGATGACCAAGCTGGACGGCACGGCGCGCGGCGGTATTCTGGTGGCGATCGCCGCCAAGCATGGATTGCCGGTCTATTTTATCGGCGTCGGCGAGCAGGTCGACGACCTCGAACCCTTCTCGGCCAGCGAATTCGCCAGAGCGATCGCCGGCGTTGCTTGAACGATCCCAAAAGCGCCGACTTTTGGGACAACAAGGACTTTCATGAACATCCTCGAACGCGACCCGTCCGACCCGCAGAAACAGAAGAAGGAGGGCATCAACCCGCCGCTCAAGCTCTG
>NZ_RZST01000306.1:0-7128 GCF_003997575.1 Mesorhizobium sp. M1A.F.Ca.IN.022.07.1.1 | reverse complement strand
GTCCCGAGCGAGACGCGCACGCAGTCGCGGCCGGCATTCTTGGCCGCGTAAAGCGCTTCGTCGGCGCGCCGCAGCAGATCTGGAAAATCCTCATCCGTGGCAAGCTCGGCGACGCCGAAGCTCGCGCTGCAGCGATGATCGGCGGGCAGGCCTTCGATCGGCAGCCCGCCAAACGCGCTGCGCGCGCCTTCCGCGAACAATCGCGCGGCAGCAAGGTTGGTACCGGGCAGGATGATGGCGAATTCCTCGCCGCCGATGCGGCCGGCGACGTGATGCTCGGCCGCCGCCTCGCGCAGCAGGCCTGCGAAGGTCTCGATGACACGATCGCCGCAGGCATGCCCGTAGCTGTCGTTGATCCTCTTGAAGTGATCGAGGTCGGCAATGACCAGCGCCACCGGTACGCCCCGGCGCACCGCATCGCGCAACGCCAACTCGGCATGGCGTTCGAAACCGCCGCGGTTGAGGAGCCGCGACAGCGTGTCCGTCTCCGATTTCGACATCGCCTCGGCCAGCACGTCGCGCACCAGGATGGCGAGCGCGAGCAGCGCCAGCGCCAGACCGAACACGGTGCCAAGCGACTGCGACACCAGTGCATAACCCGTCTGCACATAGGATTGCGGATTGGCGCCCCAGCCGCCCAGCGCGCCGGCGATGAAAGGCTTTGATGCGAACTGCAGGGCGCTTGCCGCGAGCACGAGCATCAGGAGGTGATCGAGCCGCTCGAGCCGCTGCCTGGAGGACAGCACGATGCCAAGCGCGGTGCACTGCATGGCCGCATAAGGAAGCTGATAGGCCAACATGCGGGTGAGCGAGTATCGCGGCAGGTCCTGCACCAGATAGACGGCGGCCGAGGCCACGGCCAGGAAGACCAGCATCGGCGCCCAGGGCGGCGTCACGCCATATTTGTGGGCAAGCCCGCCGTTGAAAGCGATGGTTGCGCCGAGGAAGACAGCGAAGGCCATGACAACCGGCAGCCGGGCATCGGCAAAAGCGGGGATACTGAACTCGATGGCAAAATAGGCCATGCCGAGCAAATAGCCGAAAGCCAGCCAGCGCGCCGACACACGCCCGACGTCGTGGACGGCGATCGCCGCGAAGGCCGCGGCCAACAGCCCGGCGACGAGCAGATTGATCACCAGGATGAAATCAGCGCTGCCCATGTTCCCTTCGAAGCCCCCCGGGCAGAAAACCATCGACGGGCGAAAAACACGTTAACGTCCGTCGCCTTCGGGCAGTGATGTTGGCTGTTGTCAGGTGCTCTGGAGCCTGCGATTTTCAGCCGACGCTCACCGCTTCGGGCACGAAGGCGGTTTCGGGGCGCTCGTAGGAAAGGCGGACGCTGTCGCGGCCATTCCTCTTGGCCTTGTAGAGCGCCTCGTCGGCGCGCCGCATCAGCGGCGCCAGCCCTTCCGCGCCGCTGCGGGCCGCAACGCCGAAGCTCGCTGTCACCCTGGTGCCGGGCGGCAGGCCGTCGACGGCCCCGGCCGAATAGAAAGTGCGGATCGCTTCGGCGAAAAGGCGCGCCGCGGCGAGATCGCTGAGCGGCAGGAGCACGGCGAACTCTTCGCCGCCGATGCGGCCCGCAGCCCCGCGCGCGCCCGTGGCAAAGCGCAGCTTGGCAGCGAAGTCGGCAATCACTCGGTCGCCCGCCTCATGTCCGTGCTGGTCATTGAGCGCCTTGAAGTGATCGAGGTCGGCAAGCACCAGCGCGACGGGAAACCCGGCCTTGGCGCATTGATCGAGCAGCAGTGCTGCCCGGTCTTCGAAGCCGCGGCGGTTGAGAAGACCGGACAACGGGTCGGTGTGCGTCTCGGCCTTCAGTGCCTTCAGCACGTCGAGGGCGGCCGCCGTGAACAGGCAGAGCGCGATCAGAAGCGACAAAAGCGCGTGCGAGAGCAGCGCCGTCGTCCAGTAGGACGAGCCGTAGAAGCCGTCATAGCTTGGGAACGGTCCATGCGCGATGACGACGATCAGGGTACGGGCGGTGAAATTCAGCGCGGAAAGCAGGGCCAGCGCGACCAGGATTTTCTCAGGGCCATTGTTGCGCACTGTCCTGAGCTCGGCGGCGACGAGCAGGCTCAGGCCGCCGAAGCCGAAATTCATGCTGAGCACGCGCCAGGTAAGATCCGGCTCGACGAACATGAACCATGCGAAGGCGGCGAGCCCGCCGCCGGCCATGAGCCCGATGCCGAAATAAGGCACGCGCCGGCCGTAGCGGGCGATGATCGCGCCGGAAAGGCAGCAGGCGGCTATCGTGAAACATATGTTGGAGATCAGCTTGGTCGCCACGATGCCGAGCGGCAGCGTGAAATATTGCAGCAGGAAACCCGACGCCGACAGGCAGTAGCTCGCCGCCAGCACCGCCAGATACGGACGATGGCGCTGGTAGAACCACAGCACGAGGAACGCAGCGCCGAGCGCCAGCGCTATCGTCGGATTGAGCAGCGCTATGAGCAGACCGGTGTCCAACGGACCGTGACTTCCCCAAGTTACCCAAGGGGAGATGCTAGTCGGGAAGCACAAACAAGCGGTTAAGCGACGGCTTGGAACAGCTCCGGGAGACCGGCGTTCTCAACACAAAACAGGAGAACGCTGATGGCCGGTACAATCACCCTGACCGAGCACGATGCGATCCGTTCCTGGGCGGCGGCGCGCGCCGGATTTCCGGCCATTGTCGACATTTCGCCCGAGGCCGGCACGCAACCCATGCTGCGCCTGGTTTTTGGCCAGAACGCCTATGAGGACGACGACCGCCCGGAGCGGCCTCCCAACGCCGGCGGCTACGAGCTGGTCGAATGGGACGAGTGGTTCAAGATTTTCGACGAGCAGCAACTGGCGCTGATCGTCGCTGCCGACGAGCCTGGCCGACGTGAGGAGTTCCACGAGATTATCCGGCTCGGCGACCGCTGAGCGACAAAAGGCCCGGAACGCGGTGCGCTCCGGGCCTTTGATCGCGTCCGCGGCAGGCCGTTACTTCCAGTCGCGGATATCGACGAAATGGCCGGCGATTGCCGCCGCCGCCGCCATGGCCGGCGAGACAAGATGGGTGCGGCCCTTAAAACCCTGCCGGCCCTCGAAATTGCGGTTCGAAGTCGAGGCGCAGCGCTCATGCGGCTTCAGCCGGTCGTCGTTCATCGCCAGGCACATCGAGCAGCCGGGCTCGCGCCAGTCGAAGCCCGCGGCGACGAAGATCTTGTCGAGCCCTTCGGCTTCGGCCTGCTCCTTCACCAGGCCGGAGCCCGGCACGATCATGGCGTTCACGCGCGGATTGACCTTCTTGCCCTCGACAACCTTGGCGGCGGCGCGCAGGTCCTCGATGCGGCCATTGGTGCAGGACCCGATGAAGACGCGGTCGAGCGTGATGTCGGTGATCTTGGTTCCGGGCGTCAGCCCCATATAGTCGAGCGCGCGCAGCTTCGAGGAACGCTTGTTCTCGTCGGCGATGTCGGCCGGATTCGGCACGAAACCCTGCACCGAGACGACATCCTCGGGCGAGGAGCCCCAGGAGACGATCGGCGGCAGTTTTTGCGCATCGAGCACGACCACCTTGTCGAAATGCGCACCTTCGTCGGAATGCAGCGTCTTCCAGTAGGCAAGCGCGGCGTCCCAGGCGGCGCCCTTCGGCGCGCGCGGCTTGTCCTTCACATAGGCGAAGGTGGTCTCGTCCGGCGCGATCAAGCCGGCGCGCGCACCGCCTTCGATCGACATGTTGCAGATCGTCATGCGACCTTCCATCGACAGCGAGCGGATCGCCTCGCCCGCATATTCGATGACGTAGCCGGTGCCGCCGGCAGTGCCGATCTCGCCGATGATGGCGAGGATGATGTCCTTGGCGGTGACGCCTTCCGGAAGCTGGCCGTCAACGCGCACCAGCATGTTCTTGGCCTTGCGCTGGATCAAAGTTTGCGTCGCCAGCACATGCTCGACTTCCGAAGTGCCGATGCCGTGCGCCAGCGCGCCGAACGCACCGTGCGTGGAGGTGTGGCTGTCGCCGCAGACAATGGTCATGCCGGGCAGCGTGAAGCCTTGCTCCGGCCCGATGATGTGGACGATGCCCTGGCGGACGTCGTTCTCCGAATAATATTCGATGCCGAAATCCTTGGCATTCTTGGCCAGCGCCTCGACCTGGATGCGGCTTTCCTCGTTCTTGATGCCGAACTTGCGCTCGGGCGAGGTCGGCACGTTGTGGTCGACCACGGCGAGCGTCTTCTCAGGATGGCGAACGTCTCGGCCGCTCATGCGCAGGCCTTCGAAGGCCTGCGGGCTGGTGACCTCGTGGACGAGGTGGCGGTCGATATAGAGCAGGCAGGTGCCGTCGTCCTGGCGGTCGACGACATGGTCGTCGAATATCTTGTCGTAGAGGGTGCGCGGTGCGCTCATGTGCGTAAATCCGTCGATATGAGAATGGCAAAAGCTGGCGCCGGGGCTTCTGACCGGCGAAGCGACCGGATCGGTCGCCTCAGCTAAGTCGGCTGGTGAGCGCGCCGCAGACGCGCGCGGCAAATCGCGACGGCAGGCGCTTCCTGTCCTGCAGCACGAAACCCTTATAGGCCGGATCGCTGAAAAGCTCTTCCATGGCGCTGCTCATATCAACGTTTTGGCTTTTCGGCAATTGCGGTAGCTTTGCCTTCTCCCCTTGTGGGAGAAGGGGAAGCCGCGCTCACAGCACCTCGAATACGAAAGTCTTCACCAGCGCGTCCGGGTCGCCGATCGCATAGCAGCGAAACCACGGACTTTCCTCGGCCAGCCGCCATTTCCTTGCCTGCCTGAGATCGTCGAACACCGCCTGGAAGCCACCGCTCTCAAAAACCTGGTCGCGCACTGTGAAGATGGCGTGGCCGCCGCTCTTCGTGATGCGCACGAGTTCGTGCAGGCCCTCGGCCGGCGCGTGGCCGATGGTGAAGACGCCGGTCGAGAAGAAGGCGCGGAAATGACTGTCGGGCCAGGGCAGCGGACCGCCGAGCATCGCCTTCTTCAGCTCGCCATAGGCATTGCGGCTGCCTGCGATCTTCAGCATGTCGTCTGAAAGGTCGAGACCGCAGATGTCGCCATAGCCCAGCGCTTTCAATGACGGCCCGGACAGGCCGGTGCCGCAGCCGGCGTCGAGCAGCGGGCCTTCGCCCGCCGGCACATGCCGCGCCACCCAGGCGGTGATAAGGAAGGGCAGCAGATAGCCGAGCGAGGCGGTCTCGCCGTCATAGGTCGCCGCCCATTCGGCATAGGCCTTGGCGAGCGCCTCCGGCGTCTCGGCCGAATAGACGGAATCCAGCGCCGCATTGGCCTTGTCGAAATTCATGGGTCAGCTCCTGGACGTTACTAACCCAGGAAGCGTAGCGCGCTCTTGGCCCGGGGGCTATTGCTCATGCTGCCGTCGCAGCCGTTTCTCGAGCGCCCGCAGCGCCAGCGACAGGCCGACCGTCAAGATCAGATAGATATAGGCGACGATCGAATAGGTCTCGAAGAAGCGGAACGAGCCGGCGGCATAGACCTTGCCGATCTGCGTGATGTCGGCAACGCCCAGCACCGAGACCAGCGAGGAGTCCTTGACCATGGCGACGAAATCGTTGCCGAGCGGCGGCAGGATGGTGCGGATCGCCTGCGGAAAGACAATCAGCCGGAAGCGCTGCACGCGCGTCAGCCCGAGCGCCTTTGCCGCCTCGATCTGACCCTTCTTGACCGACAGGATGCCGGCCCGGAACACTTCCGAGATGAAGGCCGAATAGCCGATGGTCAGAGCCATGATGGCGCGCCACAGAAGCGAGATGTCGCGCACCAGGAGCTCGCCGATCCAGCCGGCGCTCTGCAGCGGCGCCGTCAGCCCGTTCCACGCCGCGACGAATGCCGGCGCCCCGGCAAAAGCGATCCAGAACAGCAGCACCAGGATCGGCACGCCGCGGATGATCTCGACATAGAAGCGCGCGATCTGGCGCAGCCATTGCGACCCCGACAAGGCCATCAGCGCGATGCCGAGTCCAAGCGCCGAGGCCAGCGCGAAGCCGACCACGGTGACGAAGACGGTGATGCCGATGCCCTTGGCGACGGTGGCGAAGACCTCGGCGTAAAGGTCGCTGGCGGCGATGGCCAGCGCCGCGGCGAGCGCCAGAACGGCCGCTGCGGCCAGCCACCAGGGGAATTCGGATTTGGCGGTGGACGTCGTGGCGGTCATCAGGATGTGCCGCCAGCATCGTTGCGAAGGTCGCGTTCCGGCACAGCCCCCTCTGCGCTGCCGGGCATCTCCCCCGCAGGACGGAAGATCAGCAGCTTTGTCGCCGGCGCTCTTCTTGCAACGTCGGCGATTTGCGAAAGCGAAGGCGACAGCCAATCTCCCCCCTTGCGGGAGAGATGTCCGGTAGGACAGAGGGGGGTGGGAAGGAATGAGACTTTCGCGGTTTTCCGCCCGCCGCCGTCGCCGATCATTCGCAGCAAAGGAGCCTACTGCCCCATCTTGTAGTCGAGGAACCACTTCTTGTTCAGCGCATCGAGCGTGCCATCGGCCTTGAGCGCGGCGATCGCGGCGTTGACCGGCTTGACCAGGTCGGAGCCCTTGGGGAAGATGAAGCCGAAATCCTCGCTGCCGAGCGGCCCACCGATCAGCTTCAGCTTGCCTTCGGAAGCGTCGACATAGCCTTTGCCGGCGGTGCCGTCGGTCAACACCACGTCGACATCGCCGGACTTCAGCGCCTGCACGCTGGCGCCGAAGGTCTCGAACAATTTTATGCGCGGGTTCTGCTCATTGCCGTCGAGCACGCTGTAGACGGCGGTGTAGAAGGGCGTCGTGCCGGCTTGCGCGCCGATCAGCCCGTCCTTGAAGGCGGCAAAGCTCTTGGCGTCGGTGAAGCGGCTCTCGTCGCCGCGCACCAGCATGAACTGTTCCGATCGCATGTAACGGTCCGAGAAGTCGACCTTCGCCTTGCGCTCGTCCTTGATGGTGATGCCGGTCATGCCGATATTGTACTGGTTGTCGGAAACGGCCTGGATCATCGCGTCCCAGGAGGTGTTCTGGTACTCAACCTTGAAATTCAGCCGCTTGGCGATCTCATCCATCGCGTCATATTCCCAGCCGATCTGCTTGCCGGTCTTCTTGTCGATGAACTGCAGCGGCGGGGGAACGCTTTCCGTCACCCCCAC
>NZ_RZST01000305.1:0-7157 GCF_003997575.1 Mesorhizobium sp. M1A.F.Ca.IN.022.07.1.1 | reverse complement strand
GCTGCCCTGGTGAAGGAACACCATGCTGCCCCCAACCCATCCGCATGCTACGAAAATAGCATTCCCGGCCAGCGAAATGTGATGCTAGGCTCGCGCCCGTGCACCCAAGGCGCGCGGCGGCCCAGCCGCAAACGAGCAGGCCCGCAAGAATAGGAGTGGCAGGCGGGATCGAGGCCTCAATCCACAAACCGACGGAACTGTTGAACCATTGCGAGGTCCGCCGCGTTTCCCGTGGTTGACCACAAGGGAGGAACTACCAGTGAAAGCATCCTATCTCGTCTCCGCCGCGCTCATTGCGGCATCCGCAATGCCGGCGGCGGCTGGCGAAATCTCGGACGGTAAGGTCAAGATCGGCATCTTGAACGACCAGTCCGGCGTCTATGCCGATTTCGGCGGCAAATGGTCGGTCGAGGCCGCCAAGATGGCGGTCGAGGATTTCGGCGGCAAGGTGCAGGGCGCGCCGATCGAGATCGTCAGCGCCGACCACCAGAACAAGCCGGACATCGCCTCCAACATCGCGCGCCAGTGGTACGACACCGAGCAGGTCGACGCGATCATGGAGCTCACCACGTCTTCCGTCGCGCTCGCCGTCCAGGGGCTTTCCAAGGAAAAGAAGAAGATCGACATCGTCACCGGCGCCGCCTCCACCGACCTCACCGGCAAGCAGTGCTCGCCCTATGGTTTCCACTGGGCCTATGACACACACTCCCAAGCAGTCGGCACCGGCGGCGCGCTGGTGCAGCAGGGCGGCGACAGCTGGTATTTCATCACCGTCGACTATGCATTCGGCTATTCGCTGAAGGACCAGACCGCCAAGCTCGTGGAATCCAGTGGCGGCAAGGTGCTGGGCGAGGTGCGCTATCCGCTTGGCTCCACCGACTATTCCTCCTTCTTGCTGCAGGCGCAGTCCTCCGGCGCCAAGATCATCGGCCTAGCCAATGCCGGCCTCGACACCTCGAACTCGATCAAGCAGGCGGCCGAGTTCGGCATCGTCGCCGGCGGCCAGCGGCTGGCGGCGCTGCTCTTCACGCTGGCCGAAGTGCATGGCCTTGGCCTGCAGGCGGCACAGGGCGTGGTGCTGACGGAAGGCTATTACTGGGACCGCGACGATGTGAGCCGCGATTTCGCGCAGCGCTTCTTTAAGCGCACCAACCGCATGCCCAACATGGTCCAGGCCGGCACCTATTCGGCGGTGACGCAGTATCTGAAGGCCATCGACAAGGCCGGCACCGACGAGACCGAAGCGGTGGCCAAGCAATTGCATGAGATGCCGGTCAACGACGTGTTCACTGTGAACGGCAAGGTGCAGGCCGACGGCTCGATGGTGCACGACATGTATCTCTACCAGGTCAAGAAGCCGGAGGAGAGCAAGAAGGACTGGGACTACTACACCTACCTGGCGACCATTCCCGGCGATAAGGCCTTCATGAAAGCCGAGGACAGCGGCTGCCCGCTCGTCAGCAAGTGACGCTCGACACCGCCACCGCCGTCCGCCGGGACGGCATCGACCAGACGCCGCGGGTGGTGCTTTCCGCCCGCGGTCTGCGGCGCGACTTCGCCGGATTCGTCGCCGTGAAGGATGTCGACCTCGACGTCCACCACGGCAGGATCCATGCCTTGATCGGCCCGAATGGCGCCGGCAAGACCACCATCTTCAACCTGTTGACCAAATTCCTGCAGCCGACCAGCGGCACCATCCAGCTGCTCGGCACCGACATTACCCGCACGCCGCCGGCCAGGGTGGCGCGCATGGGGCTTGTACGCTCTTTCCAAATATCGGCGATCTTTCCGCATCTCAGCGTGCTCGACAATGTGCGCGTCGCGCTGCAGCGTCCGGGCGGGCTGGGCTATCAGTTCTGGCGCTCGGCCTCGGCGCTGGACCAGCTGACGCCCCGGGCGCGCGAGCTGCTCGCCATCGTCGGGCTCGACGACGCCGCACATCGGCTGGCGGGCGATCTCTCCTATGGCAGGAAGCGTGTGCTGGAAATCGCCACCACGCTGGCGCTCGATCCAAAAGTTCTGCTGCTCGACGAGCCGATGGCCGGCATGGGGCATGAGGATGTCGGCACGATCTCAGGCATCATCCGCTCGCTGGCGAAAGACCGCGCCGTGCTGATGGTCGAGCACAACCTCACCGTCGTTGCCGATCTCTGCGACTGGATCACCGTCATGCAGCGCGGCCAGGTGCTTGCCGCCGGCGACTACGCGACGGTGAGCCAGGACGAGCGCGTGCGCGTCGCCTATATGGGGACCGAGCATGAGTGAGCCGCTGCTTGCCGTGCGCGACCTTCATGCCTGGTACGGCGAGGGCCATGCGCTGCACGGTGTCAACCTCGAAGTCCTGCGCGGCGAGACGGTTACGCTGCTTGGCCGCAACGGCGTCGGCAAGACGACGACGCTGCGCGCCATCATGGGCCTGATCCGCAAGCGGACAGGCTCCGTCACTTTCAATGGCAAGGACCTGATCCGCCTGCCGTTGCACCGCGTCGCCCATCAGGGCATCGGCTTCGTGCCGGAGGAGCGCGGCATCTTCGCCACGCTCACCGTCGACGAAAATCTGATCCTCCCGCCGGTGGTGGCCAAGGGCGGCATGAGCGTGGAGGAGATCTTCGACCTCTTCCCCAACCTCAAGGAACGTCGCAACAGCCAGGGCACGAAGCTTTCCGGCGGCGAGCAGCAGATGCTGGCGATCGCCCGCATCCTGAGGACCGGCGTCGAAATGCTTTTGCTCGACGAGCCGACCGAAGGCCTTGCGCCGGTCATCGTCCAGCGCATCGGCGAATTGTTGGCGACGCTGAAGAAGCGTGGCATGACCATCCTTTTGGTCGAGCAGAATTTCCGCTTCGCCGCCCGCATCGCCGATCGCTTCTACCTGATGGATCACGGCAAGGTGGTGGAAGGTCTCCCGGTCGGCCAGCTTTCCGCGCACACCGACAAACTGCACGAGGTGCTGGGGGTATGATGGCCAAATGACCATGATCTTCGGCATCCCCATCCAAGCCTTGCTCGGCCAACTGCTTGTCGGCCTGATCAACGGCTCTTTTTACGCCATGCTCAGCCTCGGGCTGGCCGTCATCTTCGGGCTCTTGCGCATCATCAATTTCGCCCATGGCGCGCTCTATATGTTCGGCGCCTTCATCGGCTATCTGCTGCTCGTCCATCTCGGCATCGGCTACTGGCCGGCGCTGATCATCGTGCCTTTGGCCGTCGGCCTGTTCGG
This sequence comes from Mesorhizobium sp. M1A.F.Ca.IN.022.07.1.1, assembly GCF_003997575.1. NCBI lineage: Bacteria > Pseudomonadati > Pseudomonadota > Alphaproteobacteria > Hyphomicrobiales > Phyllobacteriaceae > Mesorhizobium > Mesorhizobium sp. M1A.F.Ca.IN.022.07.1.1. Next base: position 3,937 of record NZ_RZST01000305.1, on the reverse strand, counting down.
CATCGTGGTGGAGCGCGTAGCACTGTCGCGGCTCTACCGGCTCGACCCGCTTTATGGCCTGCTTTTCACCTTCGGCCTTGCGCTGGTCATCGAAGGCGTGTTCCGCTTCTATTATGGCGTCTCCGGCAATCCTTACGCGGTGCCGACCCTGCTTGCCGGAGGCACCAATCTCGGCTTCATGTTCCTGCCCAATTACCGCGGCTGGGTGGTGGTGGCCTCGCTCATCGTCTGCATCGGCACCTGGCTGCTGATCGAAAAGACCAGGCTCGGCTCCTATTTGCGCGCCGCCACGGAGAACCCCGAGCTGGTGCAGGCTTTCGGCGTCAACGTGCCGCTGCTGCTGACGCTCACTTATGGGCTGGGCGCAGCACTTGCCGGGCTGGCCGGCATTCTTGCGGCGCCCGTCTACCAGGTCAGCCCGCTGATGGGATCGGACCTCATCATCGTCGTCTTCGCCGTCGTCGTGGTCGGCGGCATGGGCTCGATCCTCGGCGCCATCGTCACCGGCTACATGCTCGGCCTCGCCGAGGGCCTGACCAAAGTTTTCTATCCGGAGGCCTCGAACCTGGTGGTCTTCGTCATCATGGCAATCGTGCTTTTGCTCCGCCCCGCGGGCCTGTTCGGAAGGGACGCGTAGATGAGCGAGGCGACCCTTCACGCAGAGCGCGCCGCTGCCTCCGTCCGGCTGGAACGGGCGCTTGTGGCGCTGGGGATCATGGCGCTCGTCGCCGCCCCGTTCGTCATCTACCCGATCTTCGTCATGAAGATGCTGTGCTTCGCGCTGTTCGCCTGCGCCTTCAACCTGCTCCTCGGCTACACCGGGCTGCTTTCCTTCGGCCACGCCGCCTTCTTTGGCGGCGCCGCCTATTTCTGCGCCTATGCCGTGAAAGCCTGGGGCTGGCCGCCCGAGGCCGGCATCCTGCTCGGCGCTGCGGGCGCGGCAGGCATGGGCCTCGTCGTCGGCTTCCTCGCCATCCGCCGGCAAGGCATCTATTTCGCCATGATCACGCTGGCGATGGCGCAGATGTTCTATTTCTTCTGCGTGCAGGCGCCCTTCACCGAAGGCGAGGACGGCATCCAGGGCGTGCCGCGGGGCCATCTCTTCGGCATGCTCGACCTCAACGTGCCGATGAACATGTATTTCTTCGTGCTCGCTATCTTCCTGATCGGCCTCTTCGCCATCTGGCGCATCGTCAACTCGCCCTTCGGCATGATCCTGCGCTCGATCCGCGAGAACGAGAACCGCGCCATTTCGCTGGGCTATTCGGTCGGCCGCTACAAGCTCGCCGCCTTCGTCATGTCGGCGGCCCTTGCCGGCCTCGCCGGCGCGGTGAAGGCGATCGTCTTCCAGTTCGCGACCCTCACCGACGTCACCTGGCAGATGTCGGGCGAGGTCATCCTGATGACGCTTCTTGGCGGCATCGGCACCATGGTCGGCCCTGTGGTCGGCGCCGGCCTCGTCGTCGGCCTCGAGAACACGCTTGCCACCTCCGGCTTCCCGGTGACGATAGCGACCGGCGTGATCTTCATGGTCTGCGTGCTGATCTTCCGGCGCGGGATCGTGGGGGAGATCTATGCGCGGTTGCTGGGAAGGGAGGGCGGCAAGAGCTCTTAAGCAGCCGCCTCGAACCGTTTAATTTCCTTGAGCTCTTCCTGCAGCGACGCGCCCTCCACGGCCAGGTCGTAACTGGCTTGCATGTTCATCCAGAACTGTGGCGTGGTGCCAAAGAATTTGGCGAGACGCAGAGCGGTGTCCGGCGTAACGGGCGTGGTCTCGTTGGCGAGGCGCTCGATACGGGTACGTGGGACGTGAAGCTTTTTCGCCAGGGTGTAGGGCTTCAGGTCGAGTGGCTCAAGGAACTCGGCCCGCAATATCTCGCCGGGATGAATAGGCTTATCGAGGTTGATCATTGGTTCCGCTCCTGTCGGACAGAGCTGGTTGGTTTAGCTAATGGTAGTCGGTGATCTCCACATTGTCCGCTCCTCCATCGGTCCACCGAAAGCAAACACGAAATTGGTCGTTGATACGGATTGAGTACTGACCGGCGCGATCGCCCTTCAGCGCTTCAAGCCGATTTCCCGGTGGGACTTTGAGGTCGGCCAGTTCGGCTGCGTTGTCCAGCATGAACAGTTTCCGCTGAGCGACACGAATGAGATCTGCCGGAAATCCTTTCGGAGCTTTGCCTGTCGAAATCGCTTCAGTGGTCTTGTCTGTGAACGAACGTATCATCCACTGCCCTTCGCAACGTATCTTTGCATGATACGTCTGCGAGATCAAGCGCAGAGTATCATGCCGCGATACGAAATGCCCCGAGGGATCATGTTGAGTGAGGTGCGCCCACCGGCACCTCCAGCCCGACCTTCACCCGATCCATCGCAACGAACGTGCGAAACCGCCTGACGTTGTTGTTCTCAAAAAACAATCGCCGGGTCAGCGCCTCGTAGTCGGCCATCGTCGCCACGGTGACGACCAGGATGAAGTCGGCCTCGCCGGTCACGTAATAGCATTGCTGCACTTCCGGCACCGCGGCGAAGCCGCGCTTGGCGGCGTCGATCAGCTCGGCCCGCTCGCTCTCCACCTCGACCTCGACGAAGATGGTGATCGGATGGCCGACCTTGGCCGGATCGACCAGCGCGACATTGGCGCGGATGACGCCCATTTCCTCCATGCGCTTGATGCGCCGCTGCACGGCCGGCGCCGAGAGGTTCACCGTCTCGCCGATAATGCGCTGGGGCGTGCTGTTGTCCTTCTGCAGGATGGCGAGGATGGCGCGGTCGAAGGCGTCGAGGTCGGGCAAAATGGACATGACAGCATCTAAACGAAACAAACTTGCATTTCAGGTGCCGAAACAAAGCGCCTTTCTCACTGGACTTGCAATAAATTTCAGCCAACAAGACAGAGAAAGCCGATCCATGTTCCTCCTTAACCACCACCCGAGCCATCGCCAGCCGCTGACCGATGAAGACGCAGCGACGCTTGGGCTCGCCGGAGCCGCCGAGGCCGAGCGCTTCCTGGCCGCACGCGACAACTATGCCGAGACGCCGCTGCATGCTTTGCCGGCGCTGGCCGGCGAACTCGGCATCGCCGCGCTCCACATCAAGGACGAGGGTAAGCGCCTCGGCCTCGGCAGCTTCAAGGCGCTGGGCGGCGCCTACGCCGTCATCCGACTGGTGCTGGAAGAGGCCGAGGAACGGCTCGGCCGCGCCACCGATGTCGCGGAATTGCATGGGCCCGACGTGCAGGCGATTGCGGCCGGGATGACCTTCGCCTGCGCGACCGACGGCAATCATGGACGCTCGGTGGCGCAGGGCGCCGGCCTGGTCGGTGCGCGCTCCGTCATCTTCGTCCATTCGGGCGTAAGCAACGAACGCGTGGCGGCGATCGCCCGCTTCGGCGCCGAGATCGTGCGCATCGCCGGCGATTACGACCAGTCGGTCAGGGAAGCCGCCCGTGTCGCCGCCGAGCGCGGCTGGACCGTCGTCTCCGACACATCCTGGCCGGGCTATGAGCGCATCCCGGGGCTGGTGATGCAGGGCTACACGGTTATCCTGCGCGAAGCGCTGAGGCGCTTGCCGCAGCCGTCCACCCACGTCTTCCTGCAGGCCGGCGTCGGCGGCCTTGCGGCGGCGGTGGCCGGCCATTTCGCCATCGTGCTTGGCGAGGATCGCCCTGCGGCAATCGTGGTCGAGCCCGCGCGGGCGGCGTGCGTCTACGCCACCGCGAAGGTGGGGCGTCCAGTCGCGATTGCGCACAGCAAGCCCACGGTGATGGCGATGCTCGAATGTTACGAGCCGTCATTGGTCGCCTGGCGCGTCCTGTCGCGGCTCGCCGATGCTTTCATGACCGTGGACGAGGAAGACGCGGTTTCGGTGATGAACCGCCTGGCGCGGCCTTCAGGCACTGATCCGGCGATCGTTTCCGGCGAGAGCGGCGGGG
>NZ_RZST01000304.1:0-7183 GCF_003997575.1 Mesorhizobium sp. M1A.F.Ca.IN.022.07.1.1 | reverse complement strand
TTTGTCCTGATTTTCGTGATCATGTATTTTCTGATCATCAGGCCGCAGCGCACGCAGCTGAAGAAGCGCCAGGAAATGCTGGCCGCAGTGCGCCGCGGCGATACGGTGGTGACCGGCGGCGGCTTCGTCGGCAAGGTGACCAAGGTGATCGACGACAACGAGCTGGAGATCGACCTTGGCGGCGGGACCAAGGTGACGGCGCTGCGCTCGACGATCTCCGACGTGCGCGTCAAGGGCGAACCGGTGGCGAACCAGAACGCCAAGAAGTAATCACCACCTCGATGGCGGAACGCTGCCGCTTGTACGCCTGAACGGATAAGAACGAATGCTTTATTTCTCGCGCCTGAAGATGATCCTGATCTGGCTGGCCGTGGCCGTCACAGTGGTCCTCGCCGCGCCCAACCTGTTCCCTGCAAGCATGCTGGCGCAACTGCCGAGCTGGGTGCCGAAGCGGCAGATGACGCTCGGCCTCGACCTTCAGGGCGGCTCGCACATCCTGCTTGAAATGAATCAGAACGATCTGATCAAGGATAGGATGGAGACGACGCGCGACGAGATCAGGACGCTGCTGCGCGAGGCCAATCCCAAGATCAATTACACCGGCCTTTCCGGTTCCGGCCGCACCGTGCAGGTTCGCATCACGGACCAGGCTCAACTCGACCAGGCCAAGAAAGTCCTGAAGCCGCTGACCGATCCGGTGGCGGCTGGACTGTTCAGCGGCGGCTCCATCCAGGAAATGTCGCTGGATGACTCCGAGCCCGGCCTGCTCAAATTCACGGTCACCGACGCCGGCCTGAAATACCGCACCTCAACGGCTCTGTCGCAGTCGATCGAAGTGGTCGAGCGCCGCGTCAACGAGCTCGGCACGACCGAGCCGATCGTGCAGCGGCAGGGCGACGACCGCATCCTTGTCCAGGTGCCGGGCCTGCAGGATCCGCAGCGGCTGAAGGAGATCCTCGGACAGACCGCCAAGCTGACCTTCCAGATGGTCGACCAGTCGATGCCTGTGCAGGATGCGCTGAAGGGCCGTCCGCCCGCAGGCTCTTCCGTCCTCTACTCGCAAGACGATCCGCCGGTCCCCTATCTCATCGAAAACCGCGTCATCGTTTCCGGCGAAAATCTGGTCGACGCGCAGGCGACCTACAATTCGCAGACCAACGAGCCGGTGGTTTCATTCCGTTTCGATTCCAAGGGAGCGACACGGTTCGGCCAGGCGACGGCGCAGAATGTCGGCAAGCTGTTCGCCATCGTCCTCGACAACCAAGTGATTTCGGCGCCGCAGATCCGTGAGCCGATCCTGGGCGGTACCGGGCAGATTTCCGGCAATTTCACCCCGCAGAGCGCCAATGACCTTGCCGTGCTGCTGCGCGCCGGCGCGCTGCCGGCAACGCTGACGGTCATCGAAGAGCGAACGGTCGGTCCAGGCCTCGGCCAGGATTCCATCCATGCCGGCAAGGTGGCGGGCGTGATCGGTTCGATCCTCGTCGTCGCCTTCATGTTCGTTGCATACGGCTTCCTCGGCTTCCTCGCCAACATCGCGCTGGCCGTCCACGTGGCGATGATCGTTGCGCTGCTGTCGCTGCTGGGCGCCACGCTCACTTTGCCCGGCATCGCCGGCATCGTGCTCACCATCGGCATGGCGGTGGACTCCAACGTTCTGATCTATGAACGCATTCGAGAGGAGCGGCGACTTGGCCGCTCGGTGATCCAGTCGATCGACACCGGCTTCGCCAAGGCGCTGGCAACGATCGTCGACTCCAATGTCACGTCGCTGATTGCCACCGTGGTGCTGTTCTGGCTGGGCACAGGACCGGTCAAGGGTTTCGCCATCACCTATGCGATCGGCATTCTGACCACCGTTTTCACCGCCTTCACCTTCACCCGCATGCTGGTGTCGATCTGGCTGCGCCGCGCCCGTCCGAAGGAATTGCCGCGCGCGCCGGTCACCTTCATTCCGCCCGGCACCAGGATCCCATTCATGGGTATCCGCCGCTGGACGTTCGCTTTGTCCAGCATCTTGTCGATCCTGTCAGTTGTCGGGTTCCTCACCATCGACATCAATTACGGCATCGACTTCAAGGGCGGCTCGATGATCGAGGTGCAGTCCAAGCAGGGCGACGCCGATCTCGGTGACATCCGCAACAGGCTCTCCGAGCTCAACATCGGCGAGATCCAGGTGCAGCAGTTCGGCGCGCCGAACGACGTTCTGATCCGCGTCGGCACGCAGGACGCCGGCGAGAATGCCGAGCAGACCGTCATCGACAAGGTGCGCGGCGAACTGCAGGACCAGTATGACTTCCGCCGCGTGGAGGTGGTCGGACCGACGGTCTCCGGCGAGCTCGCCAAGCAAGGCACGATCGCCATGCTCATCGCGCTGGTCGGCATCCTGCTCTATGTGTGGTTCCGCTTCGAGTGGCAGTTCGCCGTCGGCGCCATCATCGCCACGGTGCACGATGTGGTGATGACCATCGGCTTCTTCGTCATAACCGGACTGGAATTCAACCAGTCGTCGCTCGCGGCGATCCTGACCATCATCGGCTACTCACTCAACGACACCATCGTCGTCTATGACCGCGTCCGCGAAGACTTAAGAAAATACAAAAAGATGCCGTTGCCGCAGCTGTTGAACAACGCCATCAACGAGACGCTGTCCAGAACCACGCTGACCTCGGTGACCACCATCCTTGCGCTGTTGGCACTGGTGCTGTTCGGCGGCGAGGTGATCCGCTCCTTCACGCTGGCGATGCTGTTCGGCGTGGTGTTCGGCACCTATTCGTCGATCTTCATCGCCGCGCCGCTGCTGATCCTCTTCAAGCTCAGGCCGCAGGCCGCAGCCGCCGAAGAGACCAAGCCGGCGAACGGCAAGGCCGTGGCGACCTGAAGCCGTCAGAGCCGGATGATCTCAGGTCGAGTCGAACTGAGATCTGAATCCGCTCTAAATCAAAGAGATAGAGCATAATGTCGTCCGAAAACCGCTCCACCCTTTTCGGCATCATGCTCTAGCCCCATGGCCAAAGGCATCGTCATCCGAGAGGCGCATTTCCCGGGCAGGGCGCCGGTCGAGGCCTATGGCAATGGCGGGTTCCGCTTTGCCGACATGTCGCATCGAGGCTCGCTGCTGTGCCTGCCGTCCGGTATCCATGGCTGGGAGCCGGCCGATCCGCTGGCGCTAAAAGCTTCGGACTTCGACAAGCTGTTCGCCCAGGCCGACAAGGTAGAAATCCTGCTGGTCGGCACCGGCAAGGATCTGCGGCCGCTGCCGGCTGCACTCCGCTCCGCGCTGAAAGAGGCCGGCATTTCGGCCGACCCGATGTCGACGGGCGCGGCCGTGCGCACCTACAACGTGCTGCTGGCCGAGGACCGTGCCGTGGCCGCAGCGCTGATCGCCGTCGATTGATGGCCGGCATGCCCAACATGGTCATGGATGCGGTGCGTGCCGCAGACCATGATCGCTATCTGTCCGCGCTCTACGCGCCCGCCGACAGGCGTGACGCGTTGCTTGCGCTCTATGCCTTCAATGCCGAGGTCGCCGGCGTTCGCGACCGCATCCACGAGCCGCTGCCGGGCGAGGTCCGGCTGCAATGGTGGCGCGATGTCCTCTTGGCCGAGGGCGAGGCGGAGACAGGTCATCCGACCGCCGACGCGCTGAGGGCGGCGATCGCCGCCAACCATCTGCCGAAGGCCGCTTTCGAGAACATGCTCGAAGCGCGTATCTTCGATCTCTACAACGATCCGATGCCGTCGCGGACCGACCTTGAGGGTTATTGCGGCGAGACGGCCGCGGCGATCATCCAGCTTGCGGCCATGGTGCTCGATCCGAATGCCGCGCCACGCTTTGCCGAACTGGCGGGCAGGGCGGGCTGCGCGCAGGCCATCACCGGCTTGCTGCTTTTGTTGCCGCTGCACCGTCGCCGTGGACAGTGCTTTATCCCCTCCGATATCCTGGCAGCCGCCGGCACCTCGCCGGAAGAGTTCGTCAAGGGCGACGGCGATGCTGCCGCGGAGCGCGCGGTCGGGGCGATGATCGCGCTGGCGCGAGAGCATCTCGGCGCTTTCGAGAAGGGCGCGTCGGCTCTCCCCGCGTCGCTGCGCCCCGCCTTCCTGCCGCTGGCGCTCACACATGCCTATCTCGACAGGATGGAAAAGCCGGGTCGGTCTCCACTCGGGGGCACTTCGACCCTCTCAACCCTGCGCCGGCACTGGCTGCTCTTGCGTCATGCCATGCGCGGCTGGACGCCCCTTTGACGTAAACGTCAACCATGCTAGGGGTTCTGCGCGTGGACTCGCATCAGAGAAATGCGAGCCAGCGGAGGACCGCCTTTCCATGAGCCTGCCAGTTTTGGTCGTCCTTGTCGTGTTCGGCATCGCGCTGTCGGTGGCGGCCGTGCATTTCACCGGCGGTACGACGACCGCGACGCTTGCCGGGGCTGAACACGCGCTCGCGCGTTTTGCCGAAGACTTTTCAGACGAAAAGCCTCGGGCGGTCAGGCTGACATCGGACAGGCAAGCCGCCGTCCTGGAACTCGACCCGCAACGCTGCGGCATCGTCCAGAGCATCGGCGACCGTTTCCTAACCCGCATCGTCACGCCGCGGGATGTGCTCGCCCTGGTACGGCAAGGGAATGTCTTGTCGCTGCGAATGGATGATTTCACCTGGAAAGGCGGGCGGTTTGCCTTCGCCGACGAGGCAGACGCGCTGACTGTGGCGGCGGTGCTGCTGAAGCACGATCAGATCCGAGAGGCGGCGTGATGGACGATTACAATTTCCCGCAGGTCACCCAGCTTGCCATCCCGTTCTTCGTCACGGCGATCCTGATCGAGCTCTGGCTGGTACGCACCGGCCGCGCCAAGGGATCGTTCGAGACGCGCGACACGCTGGCCAGCCTGATGATGGGGACGGGCAATGTCGTCGCCGGCCTGCTGCTCGGTGTCGTATCCTACTGGGCGCTGCTGTGGCTCTGGCAGTTCCGTTTCTTCAATCTCGGCCTGTCGATCTGGGTGTTTGTCGCCGCCTTCCTGCTCGATGATTTGCGTTACTATGTCTACCACCGCATCGCGCATCGGGTGCGCTGGGTTTGGGCCGAGCACGTCAACCATCATTCCAGCCAGCATTACAATCTCTCGACGGCGCTCCGGCAAAGCTGGACCGGTCTCTTCCCCTTCATGTTCGTGCTGCAGGCGCCGCTGGTGCTGCTCGGCTTCCATCCGGCCGTCATTGCGTTCGTCTTCGGCTTCAACCTCGTCTGGCAGTTCTGGATCCACACCGAAACGATCGGCAAGATGTGGGGCTGGTTCGAATTCGTCTTCAACACGCCCTCGCACCACCGCGTCCACCACGCCACCAATCCGCGCTATCTGGACGCCAACTATGCCGGCACGCTGATCGTCTGGGACCGCATGTTCGGCACTTTCGTTGCGGAACTGGACGAGGACCGGCCGCGCTACGGCATTGTCAAGAACATCGGCACCTTCAACCCGCTGAAGGTCGCCTTCCATGAATGGATCGGCATGTTCAAGGATGCGATGATGCCTGGACTGACGCTCGGCCAGCGTCTCAGCTATCTGATCCAGCCGCCAGGCTGGAGTCATGACGGCTCGCGCGATACGTCGGAGACTTTGAAGGCGGCCTATGTGCGGAGGAATCCGTCCGAAGCAGGAAAACCGGGATTGCCGGCGGCGAGTGCCGAGTCGGCGGAGTAGCTATTCCGCTGCCTGCGCCTGCGAAGGCAGGCCCAGCCACACGCGACAATCGGCCAATGCGCGCGCCGTGATCGCGCGGCGCTTGGCAACGGTCTTGTCCTTGCCGCGCAGGCGCTTGCCTTCGGACTTTGGAGCCTCGACCGGCGGGAACAGGCCGAAATTGACGTTCATCGGCTGGAAGGAGCGCTTGCCCGGCTCGTCGTCGGAGACGATGTGGCCGCCGGTAATATGGTTGAGCAGCGCGCCGAAGGCCGTGGTCGACGGCGGCAGTGAGGCCGCCCGGCCGAGCCGTTCGGCCGCGGCGAAGCGGCCGGCGAGCAGGCCGATCGCGGCGCTTTCGACATAGCCTTCGCAACCGGTGATCTGGCCGGCAAAACGCAGGCCGGGGCGCGACTTCAGCTGCAGCGACGGATCGAGCAGCGTCGGCGAGTTGATATAAGTGTTGCGGTGCAGGCCGCCGAGGCGGGCGAATTCGGCATTCTCCAGTCCGGGAATGGTGCGGAAGATGCGGACCTGCTCGGCATGCTTCAGCTTGGTCTGGAAACCGACCATGTTGTAGAGCGTGCCCAGCGCATTGTCCTGGCGAAGCTGCACCACTGCATAGGCTTTGACCGACGGATTGTGGACGTTGGTCAGCCCCATCGGCTTCATCGGCCCGTAGCGCAGCGTCTCGACGCCGCGCTCGGCCATCACCTCGATCGGAAGGCAGCCGTCGAAATAGGGCGTGCCTTCCCACTGCTTGAACTCGGTCTTTTGGCCCTCCAGCAACGCCGCCACGAAGGCGAGATATTGCTCCTTGTCCATCGGGCAGTTGATGTAGTCCTTACCGGTGCCGCCGGGGCCAACTTTGTCGTAGCGCGACTGGTACCAGCAGGTGTTCATGTCGATGGTGTCGAAATGCACGATCGGCGCGATGGCGTCGAAAAAGGCGAGCGCATCGGCGCCGGTTGCTTCGGCAATCGACTGCGCAAGCGAAGGCGCGGTCAGCGGACCGGTGGCGATGATCGCCTGGTCCCAATCCGCCGGCGGAAGTCCAGGCACTTCCTCGCGCTGGATGGCAATCAGCGGATGCGCTTCGATTTTTGCGGTTACTGCCTCGGAAAAACCGTCGCGGTCGACGGCTAAAGCGCCGCCGGCCGGGACCTGGTGGGCGTCGCCGGCGCTCATGATCAGCGAGCCGGCGAGCCGCATTTCGGCATGGAGCAATCCAACCGCATTGGTCTCGGCGTCGTCCGAGCGGAACGAGTTGGAGCAGACGAGCTCGGCGAGCCCGTCGGTCTTGTGCGCGTCGGTGCCGCGCACCGGGCGCATCTCGTGCAGCACGACCGGCACGCCGGCTTCTGCGATCTGCCATGCGGCTTCGGAGCCGGCGAGGCCGCCGCCGATGACGTGAACGGGATCTTTGCTCATGAGCGCCGAGATAGTCGCTTGGCGCGGCGAATGCAATTGCCGGCTTCGACGGGCCGACTACCTCCAAAACAAC